>NZ_JBNNWE010000039.1:0-53210 GCF_050280905.1 Pseudomonas sp. NPDC086278 | reverse complement strand
CTGACTTACGAAAACTTTCTCACCGGGGTGATCGGCAAAGGCACGTACGTCAATGCGCGGGCGGCCAAAGGCCTGCCCAAGCAAAGCCATTCACAACTGGCGAGTGCCGAAGTGATCGAGGCATGGCGCAACCTGCCAGTGTTTCTGCGCCATCCAACGCTTGAAGGCTCGTTGCGGTATGACTTCATTGGCGGCGCCACCAGCAAGGGCCAGTTTCCCCAGGACGACTGGCGCCGCTGCACGTCCCACGCCTTGCGCCAAATGTCGGGTGCCAAAGGTTTCTACAGCCTGCCCGAAGGCTTGCCGGCGCTGCGCAACGCCATTGCCCGGCACATCGCGTTTTCACGCGGGGTCAATTGCCAGGACGAGGACGTGGTGGTGTGCAACGGTGCCCAACAGGCGCTCGACCTGATCTCCCGCGTGATGACGCGCCCCGGCAGCATCGTCGCCATGGAAGACCCCGGTTACCCGCCGGCGCGCCTGCTGTTCGGCAGCCACGGCGCCACGGTGATTGGCGTTCCGGTGGACGCCGAAGGCATTCAGGTCGACAAAATCCCCTTGGGCACGCGGCTGATCTACGTCACGCCGTCGCATCAGTTCCCGCTGGGCATGCCGATGAGCCAGGCGCGACGCGAAGCCCTGCTGGAGCGCGCCTACGAGTTGGGCGCGATCATTATCGAGGACGATTACGACAGCGAATTCCGCTACGAAGGCCGCCCCACCGATTCGCTGCAAAGCATGGATGAACGCGGCATCGTCGCGTACGTCGGGACATTTTCGAAAACCCTGCTGCCGGAGTTGCGCCTGGGTTACGCGATTCTGCCGCCGGCGATTCTCGACGCAGTGATCCGCGCCAAGCAACTCACCGACCTGCACACCTCGACACTTCCACAATGGGCCCTGGCCAAGTTCATCGCCGAAGGCTGCCTGCTCAAACACATCCGGCGCTGCCATACGATCTACGCGGGCCGCCGCGACCGGATACTCGCGAGGGTGGCCGACGACCTGTCTCCGTGGCTGGAGGCCGTGCCTTCAACCGCAGGATTTCACATGACCCTTATGTGCAAAGTGCCTATCGATATTGCGTTAGTGATCGAACTGGCAAAAAAGGTTGAAGTCGGGCTGTATTCCATCGACGCCTTCTTTTACCAGCAAGCGCCCAAGGCCGGGCTTCTCATGGGGTTTGGCGCCATCGACACCCTCGACATCGACACCGCACTGGACCGCTTGCGCGACATTTTGCAGCAAGTGGCCTGAACGATTGGTCTGTGACTTTAACCGCCGATTGGTCCTTGGCGGTCCGGAGGGACAGGCCTATCCTCCCTAGGCGTTATCCCTCAATGAGCAGGATTCGTCCGGCCTGATTCAGGAGTGTGAGCAATGTCCAACGAAGTGATCAATACCGTACAGGTCCAGGCCGCTGCCGGCCGCTCGGATGAACTGGGCAAGCAACTGCAAAAGATTGTCGAAACCCTGCGTGAGCTACCGGGCTGCGATTCCTATATGGTCGACCGCTGCCCCGAGGACACCAACCGCTGGACCGTCAGCGCCCGCTGGCAATCGGAAGCGGCCATGCAATCGCATTTCAACTGCCCGCAAGTACAAGGCTTCATCGGCCTGATTGACAACCAATTGGCGAATGCCGTGGATTTCAACAGCTTTCCGATCCGCTAAAACAAGATCAGACGATCGTCCGAATGGCGCAGCCTTCGGGCGATTTTTTTTGAATTGGCCTCCTCACCTTCGCGAATATTGGCTGTTTGATTGCCCCCCTGTGCGGTCTATCGTTGCTCCTGACGATAACCACTGCAGGTGATGAACCATGAAAGCTCTGCGTTTCCTTGCTGCCCCGCTGGCTGTACTCGCCCTGACCGTTTCCGCCGCTGCCATGGCTCATGACCCTTCCGAGAAGGTCACGGTGTTGCAGGACGAACTGCTGAAAAACGTCCCCGGCAAAAAAGCCATGATGATTGAGGTCGACTACAAACCCGGCCAGGCCTCGATTGCCCACAAGCACGAAGGCACCGCCATGGCTTACGTCCTTTCAGGTTCGGTGATTTCCCAGGTGAAGGGCGAGAAGGCGATTACGTACAAGACCGGCCAATACTGGTACGAACCCGCCGGTTCGGAACACCTGATCTCGAAAAATGCCAGCGCGACCAAACCTGCCAAGCTGCTGGTGTTCATGGTGTTGTCGCCGGACGAGAAAGTGTTGATCCCCCTGGAAAACTGATAGCTGGACCTATAGCTATAAATAAACCGGCGCAAACTTTGAATTTGCGCCGGTTTATTTCCGGGCGTAATTAACCGACCCTGTTTAAGCCGAATAAAACTATTACTTGCCGGGAAACGGCAGGCGATGACTGTTTAATTCAGCGGCGACAGGTTTAGTCTGGAATGACTGCCGAATAACTTTGGCGCTATCACTTTCCGACCCGGTTTGTTTCCCTGGAGTAACACCATGAAACTAACGCTTGTCAGTACCTTGACGATGACGGTTGTTTTAACGGGCTGTTCCATCCCCACCGCGCCCAACGCCGTGTCTTCGCTCGACGGCATCTTTACCGCGCCGGTCGGTCGCAGCAACGTGTCGAGCATTCCCAACGCTGGCCATGTTTCGCTGGGTATCGTCTACAGCCGCAACACCCAGACCAATCGCGCCTACCTGCGCGACTACCAGGCCAACGCCGGCACCGGTTTCGGCCAGAGCCTGCTGGTGCAGCCGATTCATGATGCCTACGTCGCCACGTCCAGACCCGATCTCGCCGTGGACTGGGTCAAGGCCTCGTTGCAGCGTCAGTTCGGTTCGGTCACGGTCTATCCCGACCTGCAAAGCCTCAAAGCAGCCAGACCGGAAGTGGTCGCCATTGTCGACAGCCGCAGCCAATTGATGACCTCGCGCAGTTCGGACATCCAGGCGGATGTGAGTGCGGACTTTTATGACAAGAACTTCAATTACATCGGCACTGCGCAAGGGCATGACGCCAAGTCACTGAGCCCGCTGTGGGCGGACTTTAAACGCAGCGAAGAGATTGTTGCGGATATAAACGAACAGCAAAACGTGCAAGTTCGGGCATTGCAAAAGTTTGACCAGTCGCTCAGTAATTTATTGACCAGGCCGACAACTAATATATCGATGATTAATAATCAGGCAGACCAGAAGTTGTATTGAGGCTGGTGGCCTTTTCGCGAGCAAGCTCGCTCCCACTTCCCCAAAACCATCAGCCAAAAAAAAGCCCCGCATCTCTCAATGCGGGGCTTTTTCATTCAGCGACGGATCAGGCCGCAGGCTCCAGCTCGGCGCTGGCCGCAGCAGGCACTACCGCTTGCCCGCTCAACGCCAGATCCAGCAGCTCACGGTTGGCTACCGCGTACATCGCGTAGTCAGTACCGCTCGCCGCGCGGATTTCCACCAGCATGGCGCGCCAGCGTTCGATCATGCCCTCGTGCTCTTCCATCCACAGCGCCAGGCGCGTTTCCACGTCCTGAGTGCCTTGGCCCTGTTGCAGGACGGAGATGGTGATGGCACGTTGTTGCCAGTCGACGTCGTCACGGAACGCTTCACGGGCCAGGGCTTGCCAGTTGTTTTCAACCGGCAGCGCGCTGATCTGTTGCAGGTACCAGGTGATGTCCAGTGCACTGCCGACGGCGAAGTAAGCCTTCGCCACATCTGCAGCGTTCTGGCCGGTCACGTCCGACGCTTCGATGATCGGCAGCAAGGTGTACAGGTGAGTGGTGCCGGCAACCATGCGCGCCAACAACTCCGGCACGCCTGCCGCAACGTACGCCTGATAGCGGGTCTGCCAGCCTTCACGGGTCGGGCCTTCCAGCAGTTCGTCGAGCTTGAGGCCCAGCGCTGCCAGATGTGGACCGAAGTGTGCGACGTCACGGGCAGCGTTCTGCTCGTTGCGACGGCTGCGCAGGAACCAGCGCGTTGCACGGCGGCCCAGACGCATCAGCTCGTCCATCAGCTCCAGTTGCACGTCAGCGGAAACCTGGTAGTCCAGGGCTTCGATCTGACGGAACCAGTGCGGGAGGTGGAAGATGTCGCGCACGATCACGTAAGCGCCAGCCACGTTCGCCGGGCTCATGCCGGTCGACTCTTTGAGTCGTTGAACGAAGGTGATGCCCATGTGGTTCACCAGATCGTTGGCGATCTGGGTGCTGACAATCTCGCGCTTCAGACGGTGACGGCGCATGGCTTCCGAGAACTTGCTCACCAGGCTTGGCGGGAAAGCGGTTTCCATGTCGCGGGTCAGGTAATCGTCGTCCGGCACCAGGGAATTGAGCAGCGCTTCCTTGAGATCGATCTTGCTGTAGGAGATCAGTACCGACAGCTCGGCACGGGTCAGGCCATGGCCTGCCGCGACGCGCTCGTTGATCGCTTCTTCAGCCGGCAGGAACTCGATGGCGCGATCCAGCTTGCCGCGGCCTTCCAGGTCGTTCATCAGACGCTTGTATTCGGCGATACGCTCGTAGGCACGACGCGCCGCCAGCGACAGCGCCTGGGTCTGCTTGTAGTTGTTGCCGAGCACCAGATTGCCCACTTCGTCGGTCATGCTCGCCAGCAACTGGTTGCGTTGCTTGTCGGTCATGTCGCCGGCCTGAACCACTTCGTTCAGCAGGATCTTGATGTTCACTTCGTGGTCGGAGCAGTCCACGCCACCGGCGTTGTCGATGAAGTCGGTGTTGGAACCGCCGCCATTGAGACCGAATTCGACACGACCCAGCTGGGTCATGCCGAGGTTACCGCCCTCACCCACGACTTTGCAGCGCAGTTCGTTGCCGTTCACGCGCAGCGCATCGTTGGCCTTGTCGCCGACATCGGCGTGGCTTTCGGTGCTGGCCTTGACGTAGGTGCCAATACCGCCGTTCCACAACAGGTCAACCGGTGCCTTGAGCAAGGCGTTCAGCAGTTCGGTCGGGGTCAGCTTGTCAGCCTGGATGTCGAAACGCTCTTTCATCTGCGGGGAAATCGCGATGCTTTTCGCGCTGCGGGAGAAGATCCCGCCGCCTTCGGACATGATGCTGGTGTCGTAATCCGACCACGCCGAACGCGGCAGGTCGAACAGGCGCTGACGTTCAGCGAAGCTGTTCGCAGGCTCAGGATTTGGATCGATGAAGATGTGCAGGTGGTTGAACGCGGCCACCAGTTGCAGCGTCTCGGACATCAGCAAGCCGTTGCCGAACACGTCACCGGCCATGTCGCCGACACCGACCACGGTGATGCTGTCTTTCTGGACATTGATGCCGCGCTCGCGGAAGTGGCGTTGTACGCCGACCCACGCGCCTTTGGCGGTGATGCCCATTTTCTTGTGGTCGTAACCTGCCGAACCACCGGACGCAAATGCGTCACCCAGCCAGAAGCCGTAGTCGATGGCGATGCCGTTGGCGATGTCGGAGAAGGTTGCAGTGCCCTTGTCCGCTGCCACCACCAGGTACGGGTCATCGTCGTCATGACGCACGACATTGACCGGCGGCACCAGTGCGCCGTCTTTCAGGTTGTCGGTGATGTCCAACAGGCCCGAAATGAAGATGCGGTAGCAGGCGATCCCCTCGGCCGCGATCTCGTCACGGTTGCCGCCCAGAGGCAAGCGCCGCGGCAGGAAGCCGCCCTTCGCCCCCACCGGCACGATCACCGAGTTCTTCACTTGCTGGGCTTTTACCAGGCCCAGGACTTCGGTGCGGTAGTCTTCTTCACGGTCGGACCAGCGCAGACCGCCGCGAGCCACGTTGCCGAAGCGCAGGTGCACGCCTTCGACGCGAGGCGAGTAGACGAAGATTTCAAACTTCGGTACTGGCTTCGGCAGTTCGGGAATCAGGTGCGGGTTGAACTTGAAGCTGAAGTAGGACTTGTTCTGACCGTTGGCATCGGTCTGGTAGAAGTTGGTCCGCAGCGTAGCTTTGATCAGGTCCAGGTAGCGACGCAGGATCCGGTCTTCGTTCAACACCTGGACGTCGTCCAGTGCGGTCACGATGGCTTGTTCCAGACGTTGCTGCTTGTCTTCCAGATCGTCGCTGGCCAGCTTGCGCGCCAGGTAGAAACGGGTCTTGAACAACCGGGTCAACTCGCGAGCGATGTCGGTGTGGTTGTTCAGGGTGCTGGCGATGTAGCCCAGGTCGAAGCCCAGACGAATCTGCTTCATGTAACGCGCATAGGCTCGCAGCAGCGCGACGTCGCGCCATGGCAGGCCGGCGGTCAGTACCAGGCGGTTGAACGCAACGTTCTCGGCTTCGCCACGCACGATGTGGACGAACGCGTCCTGCAACGTGTCGTTGAGTTGCTGGATGTCAAGTTCCAGGCCTTCGGCGGCGGTGAACGCGAAATCGTGAATCCAGAACTCGCGGCCATTGTTGTGACGCAGGCGGTACGGGAACTCACCCAGCACGCGCAAGCCGAGGTTTTCCAGGATCGGCAACACGTCGGACAGTGCCAGCGGCGTATCGGCGTGATACAGCTTGCAATGCAGCTCGCGCTGGCCGGAGACCTGGCCCAGTGGCTGATAGAAGCTCATCACCAGCGGATTTTTTTCGGTCAGGCTCAGCAGGTGCTGCATGTCGACCACGGCCGAGTGCGCGGCGAAGCGCTCGCGGTAGCCGGCCGGGAAGCCTTTCGGGAAGTCGGCCAGCACGTTGGTGCCGTGGGCTTCGCCGAAGCTTTCAACGACCAGGCTGGCGTAGTCGTCCTGCCAGCTGCGGCAGGCTTGCACCACTTCTTTTTCCAGCAGCACCGGGTCGATGTCGAGGCGGTTTTTCGGATCGACGCGCAGGATCAGTTGCACGCGAGCCAGCACGGACTCGGAGAAAAAGGTCCAGAACTCGCAGTCCGATGCTTTCAGGCGATCCATCAGCACTTGCTGGATTTTCTGCCGCACTTCGGTGGAGTAGATGTCGCGCGGCACGTAGGCCAGGCAGTAGCAGAAACGGCCGTACGGGTCTTTGCGCAGGAATACGCGAATCTTGTTGCGCTCCTGGATCTGCACGATCGACATCACGGTGGCGAACAGCTCGTCGACCGGGGTCTGGAACAGGTCGTCACGCGGCAGCACTTCAACCACCTGCGCCAGTTCCTTGCCCAGGTGAGCCTTGGACTGGAAGCCGGAACGGCGTTCGATTTCTTCGACCTTGCGGCGGATGTACGGGATGACCCGCACGCTCTCGCCATACACCGACGAGGTGTACAGGCCCATGAAACGGCATTCCTTGATAACGTTGCCGTCAGCGTCGATTTCACGGATCGACACGTAATCCGGGTAAGCCGGACGGTGTACACGGCTTGGGTGTGCGGCTTTGGCGAACGACAGCAGGGTCGGTTCGCGCAGGTAGTTCACGGCGTAATCTTCGATGCGCAGGTCATCGTAGGTCAGGCCGGTGCGCAGCAATTTGGTCAGGCCCAGGAACGAGTCCTGGTCATAGACGATGTGGCCGCCGTCGGCTTCATCGCGCACTACGAATTCTTCATAGCCGAGGAACGTGAAGTGGTTGCCCACCAGCCATTCCAGGAAGCTTTTGATTTCCGCTTTGGCTTCGCCATCGACCGCGAACTGGCTGTTGTCCAGGCCGGTGAGGAGTTCCTGGACCTTGGCTTTCATCGGTTCGAAATCGGCGACCGCGACGCGGACTTCGCCGAGCACCTGTTCCAGCTCTTTGCTCAGCACATTGAGTTCGGCCGCGTTGGCGCAACGGTCGATTTCCAGGTACATCAGCGATTCTTGCAGAATGCCTTCGCCCTGGGTGCCCTTCGGCAGGATTTCCAGCAACTCGCCCTTGCTGCCGCGACGCACGCTCAGCACTGTGGTTTGCAGGGTATGAATGCTGTAGCCGCGACGGTTCAGCTCGGTGCGCACCGAGTCCACGAGGAATGGCAGGTCGTGGTGCAGCACTTCGACCGCCGTGTGGGTCGACTGCCAGCCATGGCGTTCGTAATCAGGGTTGTAGACGCGCACTTGCGGCTGCGCGTGATCGAAGCGCTCAAGCAGGCGCCACGCAGAAAGGGTGCAGCCAGCGAGGTCGGACAACCGACGCTGAGTCAGTTCGTCCAGAGAAATGATGCCGAAGAATTGTTCAGCGAACAGCGCCACTTGTGGCAGTGCCTGTTCACTGATGTGCTGCGCCAGTGCCGCTTGCAGTTGGTGCTGGAAGTCGGCTTTGCTGGCTGCGGTGAAGAACGCCATCTGTGGTACTCCGCTTGGGCTTGTTATTGATGGAAGCGTCGCGTGCAAAACCCCTTTCGGGGCGATCCGTCATCCTGTTCCTGATTCTCGGGCAGAGGAAACAGGGAGACAGGTGGGTGAAGCTGGACGAGACACTCAGGTCACATTCACCTTCCATGAATGGGTATCGGCAAAAGCGCCTGCGCGATGAATTGCGCAATGCCTTTACGGGTATCCATTCGATGCGCAGCTTAACGAGTGCGACAACGTGCCTGCTTGCGGTGCTGCGACATATTCGGTCATCGGCACGTAACTCGCGCCGTCCGCATCGATCAACACTAGCAGCCGCACCGCCAATCGGGCGGTTTATGCCCGGTTTTACGGCACCTTCGTGCCGGAAATGACCAGTAACACTACACGCGTTCACGCCACCTCCTCTGACAGTCAGACGAGCAGAAATTCCCGAGGGCTGGCAGAATCGCCTTTTTTGTTGTGCTAACCATGCTCGTCGAGCCAGGAATTCCCCATGCAAATGACCACCGCCCTGTTGATTGTCAACCCGTGCGATGACGAAGAAGACAACATGGCCATGCTCTGCTGCCACAGCGACCAGGGCGACATGTTCCTGATGACTCGCTACCCGGACGAGGACGAGCTGGAAATCACTCTGGATGACGAGCCTTCGACGCTCGACGGCGTGAAAGTCACCTTGAGCGCGGGCAAATTGCTGATCGAAATCGCTGCCGGGGATGCTGACGCGCTCAAGGGGGATGATTCGCTGGAGATCACCTTCGATGCCGACATGACGGACCTGGCGGAAGTGCAAGAAACCTTGCAGAACATTCTCAAGGGGACCGGGACTTACATCAGTCAGCTTTGAGGGTGTAGAGCCGGCCCCTTCGCGGGCAAGCCCGCTCCCACATCGATCGCATTCTTTCCGAAAAAGCTCGGTCACCTGTGGGAGCGGGCTTGCCCGCGAAGAGGCTGGTACGAACGACGCATCCCCCTGGCCGGTACAAACTTCCAACACTTTCACCCATCATTTCCCGCACTTTGCACAAAATGCCGTTAGTCGCCGCCCCCCGCGATGCATTAAAGTAACGCCCCCAGCCCTGGCGTTATTCGAACGTCTTCGGCCACCTTCTCCAGGAACAGTCATCGATGGAACATCGTGAAGCGCTGCTGGCGCTGCGAACCTTTCTTTCAACGCAGATTCTCGGCCAGGAAAAACTCATCGAGCGCTTGCTCATCGCCTTGCTCGCCGACGGCCACATGCTGGTCGAGGGCGCCCCTGGCCTGGCCAAGACCAAGGCCATCAAAGAACTCGCCGAAGGCATCGAAGCCCAGTTCCACCGTATTCAATTCACCCCCGACCTGTTGCCGGCCGACATCACCGGCACGGAAATCTATCGCCCGGAAACCGGCAGTTTTGTCTTCCAGCAAGGCCCGATCTTCCACAACCTGGTGCTGGCGGACGAAATCAACCGTGCCCCGGCCAAGGTTCAGTCGGCATTGCTTGAAGCCATGGCCGAGCGCCAGGTCAGCGTCGGGCGCAGCACTTATGAGCTGTCGCCGCTGTTTCTGGTCATGGCCACGCAAAACCCGATCGAGCAGGAAGGCACCTATCCGTTGCCCGAAGCCCAGCTCGACCGCTTTCTGATGCACGTCAAAATCGGTTTCCCGGACGCCGCCGTCGAACGCCGCATCCTGCAACAGGCTCGCGGCGAAGCGCTCAACGGCGAAACCAAGCCTGAGCGCCGGGTCAGCCAGCAGGCGATCTTTGCCGCGCGCAAGGAAATCCTCGGTTTGTACATGGCCGACGCCGTGGAGGAATACCTGGTGCAACTGGTCATGGCCACGCGCACGCCAGCCAAGTTCGATCCGGAAATGGCCGAGTGGATTGCCTACGGCGCCAGCCCACGCGGTTCGATTGCCCTCGACCGCTGCGCCCGGGCCCACGCCTGGCTGGCCGGTCGCGACTTCGTCAGCCCGGAAGACATCCAAGCGGTGCTGTTCGACGTGTTGCGTCACCGCATCATTCTTTCCTTTGAAGCCGAAGCCGCTGGCATCGATCAGGACCGGGTGGTCCAGCGGATTCTCGACGTCGTAGCCGTCGCTTGACCCCGATGAACGCCATCCTGCCGCCCGAGCCGGGCATCCGTGTCAGCCTCTCCGAGCTGATCGAGATGCGCCATCGCGTTCGCGAAGTGCAGCTGTTTTCCACGCCGAGCCAGCGCAGCCCGCTGATCGGCCTGCACCACTCCAAATTGCGCGGCCGTGGCGTGGACTTCGATCAGGTGCGGGTCTATCAGGCCGGCGACGACGTGCGCACCATCGACTGGCGCGTCACCGCCCGCACGCAAGAACCCCACACCAAGCTGTTCCATGAAGAACGCGAGCGTCCCATCTTCATCATGGTCGAGCAAAGCCGTCGGCTGTTTTTCGGTTCCGGGCTGATGTTCAAATCGGTGCTCGCCGCACAGGCCGCGAGCCTGATTGGCTGGGCGGCGCTGGGGCACAACGACCGGGTCGGCGGCCTGGTGTTTGGCGACAACGAGCACTACGAGATCAAACCCCGGCGCAGCAAACAAAGCCTGCTGCAACTGCTCAACCGGCTGGTGCGGGTCAATCAGTCGCTGCACACCGAAAACGAGCAGAACCGCGATTCGCTCAATCTGGCGCTGCGCCGGGCCCGTGAAGTGCTGCGCCCCGGCAGTCTGGTGATCGTGATTTGTGACGAGCGCGCGTTGACCGAAGGCTCGGAGCAACAGCTGAGCCTGTTATCCCGCCATTGCGACCTGTTGCTGTTGCCATTGTCCGACCCGCTGGACCACGCCCTGCCCGCCGCCGGGCTATTACGTTTTGCGGAGCGTGGCGCGCAACTGGAACTCGACACCCTCAATTACGACCTGCGCCAGACCTATCGCGCCCAGGCCGAAGCGCGCATCGCCCGCTGGGAGCTGCTCGCGCAGAAACTGCGTGTTTTATTAATGCCGCTGAGCACCCAAAGCGAGATGGTCGAGCAACTGCGGGAATACCTGAACCCGCAGAAGCCGGGGAAAAGTCGATGAGCAGCCTCGATCAACTGCAGCCGCTGATTTCCCCGCCACCGATTGCATTCTGGCCGCCGGCACCGGGTTGGTGGCTGCTGCTTTTATTGCTGCCGCTGATTGCTTTCGGCCTGTGGAAAGCCCGGCGATTCGTCCCGCGCAAACGCCTGATCGTGCGCGCCGAACAACCGCTGGACCCGGTGCGCCTCGCCGCCCTCGCGGAACTGGCGCGGATGCCCAAACCCTACGACGGCGCCCCGGCCGGCGCGTGGTTGCAGCAACTCAACGGTTTGCTCAAGCGCCTGTGCCGCAACCATTACCCGTACAGCCAAAGCCACACTCTCAACGGTCGAAAATGGCTGGCGTTCCTCGATAACCGCTGCCCGGCCGCCGGCCTGACCCGCTGGATGGTGCTGGTCGAAGGCGCGTACAAACCCGAATGCAAACTCGACGACAAGGCCATCGCCGGCCTGACCCAAGCCGTCGACACCTGGATTCGCAAACATGTTTGAGTTCGCCTGGCCGTGGATTTTCATCCTGCTGCCGCTGCCCTGGGTGATGCGTATTTTGCTGCCGGTGGCCGACAGCGGCGAACCGGCACTCAAGGTCAGTTTCCTCAGCGACCTCGAAGGCCTGGCCCGCCGCCGCGCCCGCGCCAACCTGCCGGCCTGGCGGCAGCAAGCGCCGTTCATGTTGCTGTGGTTGCTGCTGCTGATCGCCACCGCGCGCCCGCAATGGCTGGGCGAACCGCTGCCGATTGCCGCCAGCGGCCGCGACTTGCTGGTGGCGGTGGACGTTTCCGGCTCGATGGATTTCCCCGACATGCAGTGGCAGGACGAAGACGTCAGTCGGCTGTCGCTGGTTCAGCATTTGCTCGGCGATTTCCTCGAAAGCCGTGAAGGCGACCGGGTCGGGCTGATCCTGTTCGGCAGTCAGGCGTACCTGCAATCACCGCTGACCTTTGACCGCCACACCGTGCGCGTGTGGCTTGACGAAGCGCGAATCGGTATCGCCGGCAAGAACACCGCGATTGGCGATGCCATCGGTCTGGGCCTCAAACGCCTGCGGATGCGTCCGGCCCAGAGTCGTGTGCTGATTCTGGTCACCGACGGCGCCAACAATGGCGGCGAAATCGACCCGCTGACCGCCGCGCGCCTGGCCGCCAGGGAAGGCGTGAAAATCTACCCGATCGGCATTGGCGCCGACCCGGAGCAAAGCGGCACCTTGGGTTTTCTCGGCGTCAACCCGAGCCTGGACCTCGACGAGCCAGCCTTGAAGGCCATTGCCGAAGCCACCGGCGGCCAGTATTTCCGGGCCCGCGACGGCAAGGAACTGCAAGCGATCAAAGACACCCTCGACAAACTCGAGCCGGTGACCCAACAACCGACTCAAGCGCGTCCGGCTCAGGCGTTGTATCACTGGCCGCTGGCGCTGGCGTTACTATTGAGCATGTTGCTGGTGGTTCGCGAGCGCTGGCCGGACAACCCGCTGCAACGCCTGTTTACCAAGGATCTGTTTTTGCCGACGCAACTGCCTGACTGGCGCGAACGGCTCAAACGCCTGCGCCTGCGGAGGCGTCGATGAGCGCACTGTGGCCTTACTTTTTCCGTCCCTGGTGGCTGCTGTTGCTGCCGCTGCTCGGCTGGTTGCTGTGGCAACTCTGGCATCGGCAAAAGCGCGCCGGGCGCTGGCAGATGATCCTGCCGCCAGCCTTCCACGGCGCGTTGCTCAGCGGCGGCAATGGTCGCGACAGCAAACTGCCGTGGGTCGTGCTGGGCCTGGCGTGGGTGCTGACGGTGCTTGCCTTGCTGGGGCCGAGCTGGGAGCGCGTCGAACAAATCAGTCAAAAGCCCGCCGACCCGCTGGTAGTGGTGCTGGAACTGACCCCGGAAATGCTCGCCACCGATGTCGCGCCAAACCGGCTGGAACAGGCCCGCCGCAAACTGTTCGACCTGCTGCAAACCCGCAGCGATGCGCAGACCGCGATCATCGTCTATGCCGGCAGCGCCCACACGCTGGTGCCGCTGTCGGATGACCTGTCGACCAGCCGTAATCTGCTGGATGCGCTCAAACCGTCGCTGATGCCCGAGACCGGCCACCGCGCCGACTTGGCGGTGAGCAAAGCGCTGGCGCTGCTGGATCAGGGCGCCCTCGGCGCCGGGCGGATCTTGCTGATCGGTTCGACCCTGACCGAACGGGAACGCCAAGGCATTCGGCAGGCGCTGGACGGCGAGTCGACGCAATTCCTGATGCTCGGCATCGGCACCGCGGACGGTGCGCCGGTCGCACAGGAAGACGGCAGTTTTCTCAAGGACGACCAGGGCGCGATTCTGGTGCCGCACCTCGACAGCCCCAGCCTGAAAGCCTTCGTCAATGACCTCGGCGGACGCTATCGCCAGGCGGGGCTGGACGATTCCGACCTGCAAGCGCTCGGCCTGCTGGATGGCCCGCGCCATCTGCGCAACGACGGCCAGACCCTGCGCCTCGACACCTGGGCCGATCAGGGTTACTGGCTGCTGCTGCCACTGTTGCTGCTGGCGGCATGCGCCGGTCGCCGTGGCTGGTTGTTCTGCCTGCCCTTGCTGTTTCTGTTGCCGCAACCGAGCTACGCCTTCGACTTCGAAGACCTGTGGCTGCGGCCCGACCAGCGTGGTTTGCATCTGCTGCACCAAGGGCACCCGGCCAGGGCGGCGCAGCACTTTGAAGATCCGCAGTGGCAAGGTGTGGCGCTGTACGAAGCAGGCGACTACAGTGGCGCCGCCCAGCGGTTCGCCGAAGGCAACGATGCTCACGCCCACTACAATCGTGGCAACGCACTGGCGCAAAGCGGTGAGCTGGAAGCCGCGCTGGACGCCTACGAACAGGCACTGGAACGTCAACCGGATTTGCGCCCGGCCCTGACCAACAAGGCGCTGGTGGAAAGCCTGCTGAAGCAGAAAAACACCCCGCCGCCGGTCGAGCCAGAGAAGACCGCAGGCAACCAGAGCGAAACCAGCGAGCAAGCACCGCCGCCCGGTGCCGCCACGCAACCGACGAACACCGATCAAGCGCAAACCGACGCCGAACAGAGCCCGCCGCAAGCCGAACAGCCGTCGACCACGACGCTGCCGAAACCGGGCACCAACGAAGTTCCGGGCAGTGAGCTGGGGGACGAGCAAACCACCACGCCGCCGCTGCACACGGCCAGCAACACCCTCGAAGGCGAACAGCAACAGGCGCTGGAGCAATGGTTACGCAAGATCCCGGATGACCCGGGCGAATTGCTCAGGCGCAAATTCTGGTACGAACAGCAACAACATCAGGATCAGGGAAAAACTCGATGAGCCGCTTCACCCTCTTCATGCTCGCGCTGCTCTGCGCCGGTCAGACCCTGGCGGCGACGCTGGTCGCCAGTGTTGATCGCAGTCGCCTGAACTCCGGCGAGACGGTCGAGCTGACCCTGGAATCCAACGACGTGACGCAATTCGGCAAGCCCGACCTGACGTCGCTGGAGCCTTTGTTCGAAGTGCGCGGCACCCGCCAGGTCAACCAGTTGAACACGCTCAGTGGCGACACCTTGGCCACCACGCGCTGGATCATCACCTTGCTGCCCAAGGAAAACGGCAGCGTGACTATCCCCGCGCTGCAACTGGGCGACGCCCAGAGCCAACCGATCACCGTGCAAGTGGTCGAGAGCGAGACCCAGGACACCACGAACACACTGGCGCCGGTGTTCATCGACGCCAGCCTCGACCAGCCCAGCGTGTACGTGCAGGCCCAGGCGATCCTGACCTTGCGCATCTACCATTCGGTGTCGCTGTACGACGACAGCAGCCTGACCCCGTTGCAGATTCCCGATGCGCGCATCGAACAACTGGGCGAGACCCGCACCTACGAAAAAGCCATCAACGGTCTGCGCCATGGCGTGATCGAACAACGCTATGCGATCTACCCGCAGCACAGCGGTGTATTGACCATTCCGGCGCAGATTTTCAGCGCCACGCTGGTGGACACCCAACCGATTCAGGACCCCGCCACCCAACCGCCGAAAACCGGCAAGCTGATGCGCGTCAGCTCGGTTGAATTGCCGCTGACGGTCAAAGCCAAACCCGCCACCTACCCCGCCGACGCCCCTTGGCTGCCGGCCCGCAGTCTGAGCCTGGATGAAAGCTGGAACCCGCAACCGGATCACGTGCAGGTTGGCGATTCGCTGACCCGCAGCCTGACCGTAAAAGCCGAAGGCCTGGCCAGCTCACAATTGCCGCCGCTGCCTGCCACTGATGTCAGCGGCCTGCGACGCTACCCGGATCAACCGGTATTGAGCAACCAGAGCACCGAGCGCGGTCTGGTGGGCAGCCGGGAAGACCGCGAAGCGCTGGTGCCGACCCGCACCGGGGAAATCGAATTGCCGGCGGTGGACGTGGTCTGGTGGAACACCCTCGAAGATCATCTGGAACACAGCAGCCTGCCCGCGCGCGCCCTGCAAGTGGCGAGTAATCCGAGCCTGGTGGTCGACACCCCGGCGAGCACCGCGCCGGTCAGCGTCATCGTCGACAGCGACGTTCTATGGCGCTGGAAACTCACCAGCCTGATCCTCGCCTGCACCACCGTGCTGGGTTTCGGCCTGTGGTGGCGCGCGCGCTGGCAACCGGCGATCCTGCGCGCCGCGCAAACCGGCCCGAGCCCGCGCACCGTGCTCGACGAACTCAAACGCGCCTGCCAGGCCAACGACTCCCACGCCACCCGCCAGGCGCTCGACGCCTGGGCGCGGCAACAACCGGAAACCCTGGCCGACATGGCCGCCCGCTTCGTACCGCTGTCGGATGCCCTGGACGGCCTGAACGGCGCCCTCTACAGCGAAACCGGCCAGCATTGGCAAGGCGAGGAACTGTGGCGCGCGATCAAGTCGATCCCGATTGCCGAACGGATTCAGGACCCGGTGGGTGATAGCGGGTTGCCGCCGCTTTATCCGAAGTGATGGATGGAAAGGCTTCTGTGGCCAGGAGGTCTCTGTAGCCAGGAGATTTCTGTGGTGAGGGGGCTTGTATGTCTAGAGGGCTTTGTGTCTAAAGGGCTTGTCTAGAGGGCTTGTGTGTCTAAAGGACTTTTGTGTCTAGAGGGCTTGTGTGGCAAGGGGGCTTTTGTGGCGAGGGGGCTTGCCCCCGTTGGGGCGCGAAGCGCCCCCAGCAGTTTTCATTTGGCCACCTCAAGTTATCTGGACGACGACTGCTTCGCAGCCGAACGGGGGCAAGCCCCCTCGCCACAAAAGCCCGCTAGCCAAAGAAACCTCCAGACCACAAAAGCCCGCTAGCCAAAGAAACCTCCTAACCACAAAAGCCCTCTAACCACAGAAACCTCTTGGCCACAAAAACCCTCTAGCCATAGAAACCTGCTGGCCACAAAGCCCTTTAGCCACAGAAACCTCCAGGCCACAAAAGCCCTTTAGCCACAAAAGCCCCTTGCCACAAAAACCCCCTCTCCACAGGCAAGCCGCCAGTACAAAGTCAGAGTCTGACCACAGACATCGTGTTTGCCAGTAAACTCTCTCCCCTTTCGCCGCGCTCATTTCCACGCGGCCATTCACTTATTTCCCGGAGTTCGCCTTGCGTCTGTTCCACACCTCCGACTGGCACCTTGGGCAGAACCTGCACGGCCAGGAACGCGATTTCGAGCACGGTTGTTTCCTCGAGTGGCTGTTGCGCCAGCTGAAGCTGGACCAGCCCGACGTGCTGCTGATCGCCGGCGACATCTTCGATACCGTCAACCCGCCGGTCAAAGCCCAGGAACGCCTTTACGATTTCATCGTCAGCGCCCACGAACAACAGCCGCAGCTGACCATCGTGATGATCGCCGGCAACCACGACTCCGGTTCGCGGATTGAACTGCCGGCGCCGTTGATGCGGCGTTTGCGCACTCACGCGTTGGGCCGGGTGTTGTGGCTCGATGACGGTCAGCTGGACGCCGAGCGCCTGCTGCTGCCGTTGCCCGACGCCAAAGGCAAAACCGTCGCCTGGTGCCTGGCGCTGCCGTTCCTGCGCCCGGCCGAAGTCACTGGCGCGCACCTGGGCGACAACTACCTGCGCGGTATCGGGCAAGTGCACGAGTGGCTGATCGAAGCCGCCAACGCCAAACGCAAAAAAGGCCAGGCGCTGATCGCTATCAGTCATGCGCACATGGCCGGTGGTTCGGTCTCGGAAGACTCCGAGCGCAGCCTGATCATCGGCAACGCCGAAGCGCTGCCCGCCAGCCTGTTCGGGCCGAGCATCAGTTACGTCGCGCTCGGGCATTTGCACAAACCACAGAAGGTGAATGGCGAAGAACGCATCCGCTACAGCGGCTCGCCGATCCCTTTGTCGTTTTCCGAAATCGGTTATCAGCATCAGATTCTCGACGTCACGCTCGACGGCGAAACCCTGGTCAGCGTCGAGCCGAAACTGATTCCCCGCGCCGTCAACCTGCAACGCATCGGCCCGGCGCCACTGGCCGAAATCCTGCTGCAACTGGCCGACCTGCCGAACATCGACTTGCTGGCCGATATTCAGCGCCAGCCGTGGCTGGAAGTCCGCGTTCGTCTGGATGAGCCGCAACCCGACCTGCGTCATCAAGTCGAAACCGCCCTGCAAGGCAAAGCCGTGCGCCTGGTGCGGATCGCCGCCGAGTACGCCGGCAGCCGTGACGGTGTCGATGACGGCACCACGCTGATCGAACTCGATCAACTCACGCCTCAGGAACTGTTCAGCCGCGCCTGGCAGGACAGCTACGGCAGCGAGGTCGACGAGCAAACCCTGAAAGACTTCGCCGAGTTGTTGCAGGACGTACAGATGGAGCGCGAGCAACCATGAAAATCCTCGCGATCCGCCTGAAAAACCTCGCCTCACTGGCCGGGCCTTTTGAAATCGACTTCACCGCCGAACCGCTGGCCAGCGCCGGCCTGTTCGCGATCACCGGGCCCACCGGGGCCGGTAAAAGCACCTTGCTCGACGCGTTGTGCCTGGCACTGTTCGGTGCCGTGCCGCGTCTGAGCAATGCGCAAGTGTCGGCCAAGGCACCGGACGCCGACGGCGAGATCAGCACCGGCGACCCGCGCACGCTATTGCGTCGCGGCACGGGCGAAGGCTATGCCGAGGTCGATTTCGTCGGCATCGACGGCCGTCGCTATCGTGCGCGCTGGGAAGCCAATCGCGCGCGGGAAAAGGCCGGCGGCAAGCTGCAAGCGAGCCGCCAGAGTTTGCGCGACATCGATCTGGACCAACTGCTGGCCAGTCAGAAAGTTGAATTCAAAACCCAGCTCGAAGCCGTGCTGGGGCTGAACTTCGAGCAATTCACCCGCGCCGTGCTGCTGGCCCAGAGCGAGTTCAGCGCCTTCCTCAAGGCCAACGACAACGAACGCAGCGAGTTGCTGGAAAAACTCACCGACACCGCGCTCTACACCCGGCTCGGGCGTCGCGCGTTCGACAAGACCAAAGACGCCCGCGAAGCGCACAAGCTGTTGCAAGACCAGGCGACGGGCGTGACGCCGCTGTCACCCGAAGCCCGCGCCGAACTCGATGCGCGCTTCAACGCCGCGCAGCAACAACTCAAGACCCAGCAAGCGCAACTCAAGCAACTTGAGTTGCAACACACCTGGCTCAAAGAACTGCGTCAGCTACAGGACGATCAGCAGAGCGCCACCGAACAACTGACCGGCGCCCAGCAGGATTGGGACCGTCAGGCGGGCGAACGCTTGAAGCTGACGCGACTGGAGCAACTGGCGCCGCAACGGCACCAGTTCGCGCGCAAAACCGAGCTGACGGCGCAACTCACGCCGCTGGCGACGCAGATTCAGCAACACACGCAGCAGCAAACCGAGCTGAGCGAGCGTCAGGCGCAACTCGAACAAAGCGTGAGCGCCGCCCAAGCCGCGCTGATCGCCGCGCAGCAGCAACACAGCGCCAGCGCGCCACTGCTGCGTCAGGCTTTCGAGGCGCAAAGCACCCTCGCCCGCCTGGTCAAGGACGCGAGCCTCAGCGCTGGCCTCAAGCAGCAAGCTGAGCTGGCGTGCACTCAGGGCCAGAGCACCATTCAAGGTTTGCTCGACCAACAGCAACGGGTCGCGGAACGTTTGCAGCGAATCGCCGGCGAGCTGGAGCACAGCACGCCGCTGGCACCGTTGAGCGATGCCTGGAATGCCTACCGCGATCGCCTGCAACAGCTGATGCTGATCGGCAACCGCTTGAACAAGGGTCAGGCGGAAATGGCGGCGCTGGAGCACAGCGCCGCACAGGCCGCCGAAGCGTTGGCGACGCAGAAACAGACGCTGGAAGTGCTCTATAAAGAGGCCGGCGCCGAACCCGAAGCGGTGGCGGAACAGATCCAGTTACTGGGCAATCTGCTGCAAGACAACCGCAAGCAACTGCGCGCCTTTGAAGAACTGACGCGGCTCTGGTCCAGCCAGCAGGACCTGGACAAACGCGGCGCTGAACTTCAACAACGCCAGCTCGACGCGCAACAGGAACGTGATCGCCTGACCCAGGATGGCGTCAAGACCAAAAACGAACTGGCCGTCGCCGAGCAAACCCTGACCATCACCCGCGAACTGCTGGAGCGCCAGCGCCTGGCCCGCAGCGCCAGTGTCGAAGAATTGCGCGAGCAGTTGCAGGATGATCAGCCGTGCCCGGTGTGTGGCAGCCCCGATCACCCCTATCATCAGCCCGAAGCGCTGCTGCAAAGTCTCGGTCGCCACGACGAAAGCGAACAGGCCAACGCCCAGAAAGCCGTCGACCTGTTGAAGGAAAAGCTCACCGAATTACGCGCTGAGGTCGTCGGCGTGATTGCTCAGCAGAAGGAGTTCTTGCAGCAACAGGAGCAATTGGCGATCCAGCAACAGGGCCTGACACCCAGCCTCGACGCGCATCCGCTGTCGGCTCAGTTGCTGGCCCAGGACGCGAGCAAACGTGATGCCTGGCTGACGCAGCAGAACAGTCAGTTGAATCAGAGCATCGCGCAGGACGAACAGCGGCAAACCGCCCTGCTCACCCTGCAACAGGATGCCGCGCGCCTCCAGCAACAGTTGCGCAGTGCCGAAACCGCGAGCCAGCAGGCGGCGCAGCATCTGAGCAATCAGCAACAGGCGTTGAGCAACGACCGTCAGCGTCTGGATGAAGAACTGACCGCGTTCAGCAGCTTGTTGCCGGCCGATACGTTGCAAGCGTTGCGTAACGAACCGGCCGCGACGTTCCTGCAACTCGACCGGCAGATCGCCCAGCGCCTGGAGCAGCTCGACCAGCAACGCGATGAACTCGGCGAGCAGCAACAGCGCCAGCAGACGCTGGAAAAAGAACAGGACCGCCAACAGACCCGCGTTCAGCAACTGGACGCCGCCAGCCAGCAATTCGACGCCCTCGCCGCGCAACAACAGGCGTGTCAGCAGACCCTGGCGCAACTGCTGGGCGAACACGCGAGCGCCGAGCAATGGCAGCAGCAAGTCGATCACGCGGTCGAACAGGCCCGTAACGCCGACGCCGCAGCCAACCAGGAACTGCAAACCGTGCGCACGCAGTTGGTGCAACTGGCGGCCGAACTCAACGCGCAGCAGCAGCGCTCGCAGGCACTGGCCCACGAAGACCGGGAGTTGGCGAGCAAGATCGCCGACTGGCGCGCGCGACACCCGGAACTGGATGACGGCGGCCTGGAAGAGTTGCTGAGCGTTAACGATCAACAGGTCAGCGACCTGCGCCAACAGTTGCAGCACAGCGAAAAAGCCATCGAACAAGCCAAGGTCTTGTTGCAGGAGCGGGACAAGCGCCTGCTCAGTCATCAGGCGCAGCACAACGGCAACCTCGATGCCGAACAACTGGCTAGCGCGCTGACCGAACTGCAAAATCTGTTCGCCGCCAGTGAACACCGCTGCGCTGAACTGCGCGCCGAACAGGCTGAGGATCAGCGTCGGCAAAATGCCAATCAGGCGCTGGCGCAGCAGATCGCCGATGTCTACACCGAGTACCAGCGCTGGGCGCGGTTGAATGCGTTGATCGGTTCGGCCACTGGCGATACCTTCCGCAAGATCGCCCAGGCCTACAACCTCGACCTGCTGGTGCACCACGCCAACGTGCAGCTGCGCCAACTGGTGCGGCGTTATCGCCTGAAACGTGGCGGCAGCATGCTTGGCTTATTGGTGATGGACACCGAAATGGGCGATGAACTGCGCTCGGTGCATTCGTTGTCCGGTGGCGAGACGTTCCTGGTCTCGTTGGCGCTGGCCCTGGGCCTGGCGTCGATGGCATCGAGTACGCTGAAAATCGAATCGCTGTTTATCGACGAAGGTTTCGGCAGCCTTGACCCGGAATCCCTGCAACTGGCCATGGATGCGCTCGATGGCTTGCAGGCGCAGGGGCGCAAGGTCGCGGTGATTTCCCACGTACAGGAAATGCACGAACGGATTCCGGTGCAGATTCAGGTCCGCCGCCAAGGCAATGGCCTGAGCACCCTGGAGGTGAAATGAATACGCTGTATTCGTTTCGCCGCTGCCCCTATGCGATGCGCGCCCGCATGGCCCTGCGTTACAGCGCGGTGGCGGTGGAGATTGTCGAGGTCAGCCTCAAGGCCAAGCCGGCCGCAATGCTGGCGTTGTCGGGCAAAGGCACGGTGCCGGTGCTGAGTATCGATGGCCGTGTGATCGATGAAAGCCTGGAGATCATGCGCTGGGCATTGGCGCAGAACGATCCGCAGGACTGGTTGCTCAACGATGATCCTGGCGCACAGGCACAGATCAACCTGCTGATCGAAGAGAACGATCAAGTATTCAAGGTGCATCTGAATCGCTACAAATACGCCGAGCGTTACCCCGAGCAACCGATGGCAGTGTATCGGGCCGAGGGCGAGCGGTTTTTGCGCACGCTGGAAGGATTGCTGGAGGGGCGCGAGTACTTGCTGGCCGGGCACCCGAGCCTGGCGGACGTGGCGCTGATGCCGTTCATTCGACAATTCGCCCATGTCGATCGCGAGTGGTTCGCGCAGACGCCTTATGTTCGGTTGCAGGCCTGGTTGCAGCGGTTTATCGCATCGGAACTGTTCACTTCAATCATGCAGAAGTAACCGATCAGGCAAACACTTCGCACATCTGCAACACCGAGCAATCGACGTGGAACGGCCCGAAGAAACTTTCCTGGCGCTTGCTCGGCGGATTGCCTGCCAGCAAACCCAAGGCCTTGGCGGTCAGAATGCTGTGCGCCATGTTGTGATTGGCTTCGATCGAACGCGCCACGGAACCCGCCGAAGCCTGCCCGAACCCCAGCAAGGACGCGCCATTGGTCATGAACGCCAGAAACGCGATAACCCAGAGTTTGCCACCTTTCATAATCCGACCACTCCCGACAGCTGCGCCGAATCGACCACCGCGTTTTGCACGCGGTGTTCAAACTGGATGCCGGGATGTGCCACCTGAATCGGTGCTTCGAAACTGTGTTGCGATTGCGACGAGAGGCTGACTACCAGCACCAGGGTCACGTAAAGACCGATGGCCAGGTAGGCGCCGCGTTTGGCAGAGGTAAGGATTGCGCTGGCCATGGTGTTCTCCGTGGGCATGTTTGAAGGCCCACAGAATCCAGCAAAGCAACCGCCGCCACCAACAAGGCTTATTTATAGTGACTATCAGTTTCGATGATCGCCAAATTGGCTGACAGCGAGCAGCCAATGACTCACAGCCATCTATTTAAAAGGCCCACAACGCGTTATGCAGGAGCGACATCACTCATGACCTGGCGACCAAACAACGGTCGACCTGTCAAAAGTGACTTCGCTCCTGCATAAAAAGTGCAGGGCTGGAATTTCAGGCCTGGGTTTTGTGATCCAGCGCCGCGTAGAAGTTGGCGCTCTGTTGCAGGTATTTCTGGGTGTAGCTTTGGGTGTGGGATTTTTTGCTGCTGATTTCAACACTGGCGCTGGCTGGCAGGGCTACGGTAGCTGAGATAGCGGAAGCGGCGATCACGGAGAAGAGATTGAAGTTCATGGCGGTGTTCCTCGGATTCAGTTGGCTTGCTTGCCCGGTTGGGCCGTGAAGCAAACTTACTCCCCGAGGGTTGGCGCCTTGAAATCTTTTGTAGCATTAGCTGTTATCAGCGTCATTAATAGAAGGTGGCAGCCCCCACAAACCGGGGGCTGCGGCCTATTGACGCACCAGGAACTTGATGTCGCTCGGCGCATCCATCGGCAATTTCTGCACGGTTTTGCCCAGCAAACCGGTCTTGGGATCGCGTTCGACGACGACAATCTGGTTGCTTTTCTGGTTGGCAATCAGCAAGAACTTGCCACTCGGGTCGAGGCTGAACTCGCGCGGGTGATCGCCCTCCACCGAACGCCGCTGCAGTTCCTTGAGGTGGCCGGTGGCGGGATCGATGGCGAATACCAGCAGCTGATTAGCGGTGCCACGGTTGCTGACGTAGAGGAACTTGCCGTCAGGCGAGGCATGCAGCGCCGCGCCGGCCTTGTCCGACGTCGGCTGGCCCGCCGCCAGGTCGACCATCTGCGTTTGCTCAAGCTTGCCGTTCTGGTAATCGAACACGGCGACCTGGGCACTCATTTCCATGGTCAGCCAGGCATGCTTGCCATCGGCGCTGAACAGCAAATGACGCGGCCCGCTGCCGGGTGGCAACTGGACGAACGCCGGTGTCGCGGCGGTCAGCGGCAAGTCCGGGTTGGCCTTGGGATCGAAGCGGTAGACAAAGACCTTGTCCGCGCCCAGATCGTTGGAGAACACGTAATGCCCATCGGGCGAAGAAATCGTCGAATGCACGTGCGCCGACATCTGCCGCTCGGGATTGACCCGGCTCGCCGGATGACTGCTCATCTGCACCACGTTTTTCAGTTTTCCATCAGCGCCCAGCGGCAACACCGCAAGGCTGCCGCCCGGGTCTTCGACCACCGAATAGTTGCTGACGAACAAGTGACTGGCATCGCCGCTAAGGCTCGAATGCGTCGGCTCGTTGCCCAGGCTCTGCACCTGATTGATCAGGCTCAATGCATGGGTCTTGGGATCGATTGCATAACTGCTGACGCGCCCCACCGGGTCTTTCTGTCCCGGACCGTTTTCATTGACCACAAACAACAGCCGCTGATCCCTGGACAAGGTCAGCCAGGACGGGTTTGCGCTTTTGACCACTTGCAGCGGCTTGGGGTCGATCTGCCCGGTGGCGCTGTCGAAGTTCAGGCGATAAATGCCCTGGCTCTGCCCCGCCGTGTAGGAACCGACCAACAATTGGTAGTCGTCGGCGACGGCGGCTTGCAGGCCCATCGCACCGACACTGCCCGCCATCAACAGCGGCCAGAGCTTACGCATCCTCATGCTCTTCTTCCTCATCGTCGCTGGCGCCGAAGGCATCCATCAGCACCAGCCGGTGCTCACCGGAATCACCGGTGATCAGCCAGCTTTGCAGGGTGGGATCAAAGGAGGCGCCCTGAATCTGCGCCATGGTGAACGCCCAGTGCTTCGCCGCTCGACCGTCCATGCACTCGATGTGCAGGTTATCGTCTTCATCAAGGGAGAATTCGAACGCGTGCAATCCGTCGATTTCCAGCATGTCGGCGTGTTCGAGGGCGTTGAGCAAGGAGTCGGTTGCGGCAGTCATGGCAGGTAATCTTTAAAAGGGAAAGACGCAATGATAGCCCAATGTGGCGCCGACCCTGTGCCAGGCACAAAACCCGCTAACACCACAAAACAAATGTGGGAGCGGGCTTGCTCGCGAATTCGGTGTGTCATTCAGCATTGATGCCGGCTGACAATCCGCATTCGCGAGCAAGCCCGCTCCCACAGTTATTGCGTTTAGTCGTCAGAGCGCGTCGCGTGACGGCTTGCCATCCACCAACCGCTGAATGCGCAGTGGGTTGCCGTTTTTCAACGCCTCCGGCAGCAAGCTGTCCGGGTAATTCTGGAAGCACACTGGCCGCAGGAAACGCTCAATCGCCAGCGTACCCACCGACGTGCCGCGCGCATCCGACGTCGCCGGATACGGCCCGCCGTGGACCATCGAGTCGCACACTTCGACACCAGTGGGATAGCCATTCAACAGAATCCGCCCGACCTTCTGCTCCAGCAACGCCGTCAGCTCAGCGAACTGCTCGAAGTCTGCCGGATCGCCAATGATTGTCGCCGTCAGCTGCCCGTGTAACCCGTGCAACGCCGCACTGAGTTGCGCCTGGTCGGCGACTTCGACGAACACCGTGGTCGGGCCGAAGACTTCTTCCTGCAACACTTCATCGCCATTGATCAACAGACTGACATCGGCCTTGAACAGTTGCGGCTGCGCCTGATTACCTTGCTGCGCCTTGCCTGCCAGGTGCGCGATGCCCGGATGCGCCAACAACTTCTGCAAGCCTTTGCCATAGCTGCCGAGGGTGCCGGCGTTGAGCATGGTTTGCGCCGGTTGGTCGTCAATCAAATCAGCCACTTGTTGCACAAACGCGCTGAACTGCGCTGAGCGAAGGCCGATCACCAACCCTGGATTGGTACAGAACTGACCACAGCCTTGAACCACCGAGGCGGTCAAGTCGCGGGCGACGGATTCAGCGCGCGCCGCCAGCGCCTGCGGTAACACGATCACCGGGTTGATGCTCGACATTTCGGCGAACACCGGAATGGGTTGAGGCCGCGCCGCGGCCATGTCGCACAGCGCACGCCCACCCTTGAGCGAACCGGTAAACCCCACGGCCTGAATCGCTGGATGCTTGACCAACGCTTCGCCGACCCCGCCGCCGTAGATCATGTTGAACACCCCGGCTGGCATGCCGGTTTTTTCCGCCGCGCGAATGATCGCGTCGGCCACGTGTTCGGCGGTTGCCATGTGACCGCTGTGGGCCTTGAACACCACCGGGCAACCAGCGGCAAGGGCCGACGCGGTGTCGCCACCGGCGGTGGAGAACGCCAATGGAAAATTGCTCGCACCGAACACGGCGACTGGCCCGAGACCGATGCGGTACTGGCGCAGGTCCGGACGCGGCAATGGTTGACGATCAGGCAATGCCTTATCGATCCGCGCCCCGTAGAAATCACCGCGTCGCAGTACGTTGGCAAACAAACGCATCTGGCCACTGGTGCGACCACGCTCGCCCTGAATACGCCCGGCCGGCAAGGCGGTTTCGCGACAGACCACGGCCACGAAGTCATCGCCCAACGCGTCCAGCTCCTCAGCCACTGCGTCCAGAAATTGTGCCCGGCGTTCCGCGCTCAGGCTGCGGTAAACCGGGTAAGCGGCAGCGGCGGCCTGGGCGGCAGCCGCCACTTCTTCAGGCGTGGCCTGGATGAAATCGTGCGGCAGCGCCGCGCCGGTGCTGGCGTCGATGCTCTGTAATTTGACGGTGCCGGCCGCGCTGCGCTGGCCGCCGATGTAGTTGTAACCAAGAATCCGGGTCATGCCTTTCTCCTTAAAGAGCGCCGACGGCGCCGGGCTCGAACGCCGCTTGAGCGGGTGCAATGCCGTTGATCAACGGCGCGCCGAACTCGGCCTGAGTGATCTCGAACACGTCACCCGGCCGGGTGCGAATGCCGTCGGCAAAGGACAGGGTCGCGGTGCCGAAAAAGTGAATGTGCACGTCCCCCGGACGCAGGAACTGGCGGTATTTGAAATGGTGATACTCGAGGTTCGCCAGGCTGTGGCACATGTTGGCCTCGCCGCTGAGAAACTCGTGCTGCCACAGCACTTCGCCGTCGCGCAGGATGCGGCTGGTACCTGCCAGATGTTGAGGCAGCTCCCCGACCCGAAGTTCCGGACCATAGCTGCAACTGCGTAATTTGGAGTGCGCCAGGTACAGGTAATTCTTGCGCTCCATGACGTGATCGGAGAACTCGTTGCCGACCGCATAACCGAGGCGATACGGCTTGCCGTCGTGGCCGATGACGTAGAGACCGCTGAGCTCGGGCTCTTCGCCGGCGTCCTCGGCAAACGGCGGCAGCGGGAACGGTTGGCCTGGGCGGACGACGATGCTGCCGTCACCTTTGTAGAACCATTCCGGCTGCACACCGGCCTGCCCCGCCGCCGGTTTGCCGCCCTCCACGCCCCATTTGAAAATCCGCATAGTGTCGGTCATGGCGGCTTCGTCACCGGCATGCTGATGCATTTTGTCGCGCGCCGAGGCGCTGCCCAAATGAGTCAGGCCGGTGCCGCTGACCAGCATGTGCGCCGGGTCCGGATGATCGAGCGGCGGCAGGATGCGCAGTTGGCCCAGCAGTTCGGCGTAGTCATGGCTGATGCCCAAGCCGAGGCTTTGCACCTGTTGCTCAAGATTGACGCCTGCCTCGATGGCGGCCAGCGCCAGATCGCGCGTCGTGCGCGCATCCTGGACCTCGCGGACCAGCCCGTTCTCGACCACGCCAACCCGACGCTCGCCGTTAACCAATTCGAACTGAACTAAACGCATGATTTTCTCCCGTAACAAATCTTGAAAACGCTACGCAACCCACTGTGGGAGCGGGCTTGCTCGCGAAGGCGCCATCACATTCAACCTCTATGGCGACTGACACTCCGCCTTCGCGAGCAAGCCCGCGCCCACAGGGCGGCGGTGTGATGCTCAGGTGCGGGTTGCGCCTCTGGCGCTGGCGGCGAACTGGTCGGCGGGCAGCACGTGCTTGCGCTCCAGCAGACGGTAAACCACGCCGGTCAAGACCAGCCCGAACACCATCACCCCCGACAGGAAATACAACCCCGACGCCAGATTCCCGGTGTATTCCTTCAACGCCCCGATCACGAACGGACCGATGTAGCCGCCCAGGTTGCCCACCGAGTTGATCAACGCGATCCCCGCCGCCGCACTTGCGCCGGCAAAGAACCGACCGGGCAAGGTCCAGAACACCGCCGTGCAGGAAAACAGCGCGAACGCCACCAGGCACAACGCCGCCAATTGCAGAACCGGCACCGTCAGCCAGGCGCTGAGGAACAAGCCGATGGCGCCCAACACATAGAGCACCGCCAGGTGACCGTAGCGGTCGTTCAAGCGATCGGAACTGCGCGGAATAATCAGCAAGCCGATGATCCCGAAGATGTACGGCACCGCCGACACGAACCCGGTGGTCAGGTCGCTGCCGCCAAACTGTTTGATCAGCGTCGGCAACCACAGGCCCAACCCGTAGATGCTCAACGTCACCGGCAGGTAGAACAGCGCCAGCAACAACACCCGCTTGTCTTTCAGCGCATGCAGCGGGTTGCCGTGACGGGTCTGGCCGTATTCTTCGAGGTCTTTTTTCAGCTCGCCGGCCAGCCAGTCTTTCTCGGCCTGGTCCATCCACTTCACCTGTTGCGGGCCGTCGGGCAGGTAACGCAGCACCGGCCAGGTCAGCAGAATCGCCGGAGTGCCGATGACGATGAACAGCCACTGCCAGCCGTGCAGGCCCAGGGTGCCGTCCATCCCCAGCAGGCCGCCGGACACCGGGCCGGTGATCATCATCGCGATGGGTTGCGACAGGATGAACAACCCCAGGATCTTGCCGCGATGGCGAACCGGGAACCATTGGGTGATGTAGTAGAGAACGCCCGGGAAGAACCCGGCTTCGGCGGCGCCGAGCAAAAAGCGCATCACATAAAAGCTGTGCGGTCCCTGAACGAACGCCATGCCGATGGTGATGGCGCCCCAGGTGACCATGATTCGCGCAAACCAGCGTCGCGCGCCAAAGCGTTCGAGCATCAGGTTGCTGGGGATTTCCAACAGAAAGTAACCAATGAAGAACAGCCCGGCACCGAGGCCGTAAGCCGCATCGCCGATGCCGATGTCCGCGCCCATGTGCAGCTTGGCGAAGCCGACGGCGGAGCGATCCACATAGGCGATCAGGTACAGCAGGATCAGGAAGGGAATCAGTTTCAGCGTGATGCGACGAATCAGCCGCAGTTCCTGGCTCATGGGATCGGTCTCCGATTGTTGTTGTTATTAGAACCTCGGGGGACGCCTCTCGCTGAAAACTGCCAGGGTCATCCCTCCGTCGAAAATCGACTATATAGTATTACTAATTAGCCAACAACACTTCCAAACATGCGAATTTGCGCTTATGTTAGGCCAAAGCCTGAACAATATAGTCATACAATAAGAGAATCGATCATGTCTGATAAGAAACCCACCCTGCGCTCCGCCCAATGGTTTGGCACGGCCGACAAGAACGGCTTCATGTACCGCAGCTGGATGAAGAATCAGGGCATCGCCGACCACCAGTTCCATGGCAAGCCGATCATTGGCATCTGCAACACCTGGTCGGAACTGACCCCGTGCAACGCGCATTTCCGCCAGATCGCCGAACACGTCAAACGCGGGGTGATCGAGGCCGGTGGCTGGCCGGTGGAATTCCCGGTGTTCTCCAATGGCGAATCGAACCTGCGCCCCACCGCCATGTTCACTCGCAACCTGACGAGCATGGACGTCGAGGAAGCGATTCGCGGCAACCCGATTGACGGCGTGGTGCTGCTGACCGGTTGCGACAAAACCACCCCGGCGCTGCTGATGGGTGCCGCCAGTTGCGACGTCCCGGCCATCGTCGTCACCGGCGGGCCGATGCTCAACGGCAAGCACAAAGGTCAGGACATTGGCTCGGGCACCGTGGTCTGGCAGCTCAGCGAACAAGTCAAAGCCGGGACCATCACGATTGACGATTTCCTTGCCGCCGAGGGCGGCATGTCGCGCTCGGCCGGCACCTGCAACACCATGGGCACCGCCTCGACCATGGCCTGCATGGCCGAAGCGCTCGGCACCTCCCTGCCGCACAACGCAGCGATTCCCGCAGTGGATGCGCGCCGTTATGTGTTGGCGCACATGTCCGGCATGCGCGCGGTGGAGATGGTGCGCGAGGATTTGAAGTTGTCGAAAATCCTCACCAAAGAAGCCTTCGAAAACGCGATCCGCGTCAACGCCGCCATCGGTGGCTCGACCAACGCCGTGATCCACTTGAAAGCCATCGCCGGGCGCATCGGCGTGGACCTGGAACTGGACGACTGGACCCGCATCGGTCGCGGCATGCCGACCATCGTCGACTTGCAACCGTCCGGGCGCTTCCTGATGGAAGAGTTCTATTACGCCGGCGGCTTGCCCGCGGTATTGCGCCGCCTCGGCGAAGCCAATCTGATCCCGCACCCGAACGCCTTGACCGTCAACGGCAAAACCCTCGGCGAGAACACCAAGGACGCACCGATCTATGGCCAGGACGAAGTAATCCGCACCCTCGACAACCCGATCCGCGCCGACGGCGGCATCTGTGTCTTGCGCGGCAACCTGGCGCCACTCGGTGCGGTGCTCAAGCCGTCCGCCGCCACTGCTGAACTGATGCAACATCGTGGGCGCGCGGTGGTGTTCGAGAACTTCGACATGTACAAGGCGCGGATCAACGACCCGGAACTGGACGTCGATGCCAACTCGATCCTGGTGATGAAAAACTGCGGGCCGAAGGGTTATCCGGGCATGGCCGAAGTGGGCAACATGGGCTTGCCGGCCAAGCTGCTGGCGCAAGGTGTGACCGACATGGTGCGCATATCCGATGCGCGGATGAGCGGCACGGCGTACGGCACCGTGGTCCTGCACGTCGCGCCGGAAGCGGCGGCCGGCGGGCCGTTGGCGGTGGTGAAGGAAGGCGACTTCATCGAGCTTGATTGCGCCAGCGGACGTTTGCACCTGGACATTCCAGACGCCGAACTGGCGGCACGGATGGCAGATCTGCAACCCCCACAACAGATGATTCTGGGCGGCTATCGTCAGCTGTACATCGACCATGTCCTGCAAGCCGATCAGGGCTGTGACTTTGATTTCCTGGTGGGCTGCCGTGGGGCCGAAGTACCGCGCCACTCGCACTGACTGTTCGCCATCGATGCCCTGGCACGCCTGCTCGCGCACTCACTGCGCAGCAGGCGACCCCCATTGATCATCGGGGAATGAGTGCGCCCGGCAGCTGAATCACCCGGCTCGCCAACCGATGCCCGGCTTCGGCTGCCTCGGCCGGGTTGCCGCCCTTGAGCCGACTGGCCAGATACGCAGCACTGAACGAATCGCCCGCCGCTGTCGTGTCCACCACGCGCTCGACTGTCTGCGCCGCGACTTCAAACGACTCCTCGCCACACCGGATCAAACACGCCTCGGCACCACGCTTGAGCACCACCTCCGGCGTGCCGATCTGCGCGTAAGCCTCGAAGATCGCCTCGCAACCGGAAAAGTGGAACAGCGCTTGCTCGTCATCGACCGTCAGCAATGCCAGGTCCACGTGGGGCAAAACACTGCGATAGGCCGCGCGAGCTTCTTCGACGCTGGCCCACAACCGTGGCCGGTAGTTGTTGTCGAAAACGATTCGCGCATCGCGCTGACGGGCCTCGATCAGGGTTTGCAGTAACTTTTCCCGCCCCTGTACACCGAGCACCGCCAGGGTAATCCCGCTGAAATACAGCACGTCGTAATCGGGCAGCGCCGCGAGAATCGGCGCGGCGGCCGGTGTGGTGAAACAATCGCGGACGGCCGCTTCGTTGCGCCAATAGAGGAAACGGCGCTCGCCGGCCGCATCGGTCTGGATGCAATACAGGCCGGGCAAGCGACCGGGCAGGCGCTGGACCATGCCCAGCCCGATCTGTTCGCTGGCCCAACTCTGGCACATGGCGTCGCTGAAACTGTCGTCGCCCAAGGCGGTGACGTAATCGACGACGCCGCTCGTGCCCAGTTCCCGGGACAGGTAAACGGCCGTGTTCAGGGTGTCGCCGCCGAAGCTTTGTTGCAGGCTGCCGTCGGCGCGTTGCTGCAGTTCGATCATGCACTCGCCGATCAGGGCGATGCGTGGCGGGTTGGGGCCGAGGGTACTTAAGGTGTTCATTATTTATGCCGTCTCTGGTGGTGCGATGTTGGCTTTTCGGCCGCCTTCGTCGGAACGCCCCCGGAGCAAACCCGCTCCCACACTGGAATGCATTCTCCTTGTGGGAGCGTGGCTTGCCCGCGAAGGCCGCGCCTCGGTCTTGAGCCTTAAAAACAGGTGTCCATGGTTTCAATCACCTGCAACCGCTCATCCACCAGACACCCCGTGCGCCATTTGTCGAACGTCAGGCACGGGTGCGAAGTACCGAACGAAATGATGTCGCCCACCCGCAACTCCACCCCTGGCGCCACGGTCATGAACGCGTGCTGATCCATCACCGCCGTCACCTTGCAGGCGCTGACGTCATCCCCCGTCGCCGGCACCACGCCGGCCTGGTAACGCAGCAACGGCACCGGCAAACCGGCGTCGTACGCCACATCGCGCTTACCCAGGGCGATCACCGCAAACCCCGGTTCCGGCATCGATTGCACGTGGGCCCAGACTTCCAGTGCCGGGCGCAGGCCTTCGTGCAAATCGCTGCGACGGTCGAGCACGCAACATTGCGCTTCTTTGTAAATACCATGGTCGTGAGCCACGTAACTGCCGGGGCGCAACACGCTCAGGAAGCGCCCGCCCGCGTTCTGGGCTTCGAAGGATTCGGCGATCAAGTCATACCAGGCCGAGCCCGACGCGGTGATGATCGGCTTGGGAATCGCAAATGCACCGCTGTCCTGCAACTGCACCGCCAAACGCACCAATGACGCGGCGAATTCGCGAATGCCCGTCACCGCGTGGTCGCCGTGGATCACGCCCTCATAGCCTTCGATGCCGGTCAACGCCAACGCCGGTTGCGCACCGATGGCCTTGGCCAGCGCCACCACTTCGGCTTCCGAACGGCATCCGCAACGACCGCCGACCACGCCGTACTCGATCATCACGTTCAGGCGCACACCGCGCGAGGCGAAATAGGCGCCGAGCGCCGCCACGTTGTCCGGGTGATCGACCATGCAATGGAAGTCGAAGGTCGGGTCTGCCAGCAGGTCGGCGATCAGCGCCATGTTCGGCGTGCCGACCAGTTGGTTGGCCATCAGCACCCGACGCACGCCATGGGCATACGCGGCGCGGGTTTGAGTGGCGCTGGCCAGGGTGATGCCCCAGGCGCCCGCCTCCAGTTGGCGGCGAAACAACGCCGGGGTCATGCTGGTTTTGCCATGGGGCGCGAGTTCGGCGCCGCTGTTGCTGACGAACGTCTGCATCCAGCGAATGTTGTGCTCCAGCGCTTCGCGGTGCAGTACCAGCGCCGGCAGGCTGACGTCGCGGACCAGATGGGCGCCGGTCTGGGCAAAGCCTTTTTCCACGGCGGCAGTATTGGGGGCAGAAGACATGGTCGAACTCCTCATATTCGCGGCCGCAGGCAGCCGCTGTTATTCGTTGATACGCCGGGCCAGGCTGTTGGCGCTGTCGATCAGCACCCGGCGATAGTCGTTGTAATTGTTCTTCGCATCGGCCCGTGGGGCGACGATGCACAAGGTCGCAATGGCGATGCCGCTCGGGTCTTTGACCGGGGCGGCAAAACAATGGGTGAAGGTGTCGGCGACACTGTCGAAGGAGAAAAAGCCATCGATGCCGGCCTGACGGATTTCCTTGAGAAATTGCTCCAGCGGCAGGCGTTCGCCGTTAGGCAAGATGAAGTCGTCGTCATCGATCAAGTCGACGATTTCCTGGTCGCTCAAGTGCGCCAGCAACAGGCGCCCGGACGCCGTCCAGGCAATCGAAGCGTTCTCGCCAATGTCGGAAGAAATGCGGAAATGCCGCTCGCCCTCTTTCATCAGCGCCACGGTGTATTTACGCCCGTTGAGCAGGCACATCTGGGCGGTTTCGTGGGTCTGGCTGACGATCTCCTGCAAGGCGTGATCGGCCTCGCGGGTCAGGTCGAAATGGCGCAAATGCGCCTGCCCGAGGAAGTACAGCTGACGGCCGAGGTAGACATGACCGTCCTTGCCCACGGGTTCCAGAATGCGTCGCTCCAGCAGGGAGGCGACCAGTTCATAGATCGTCGATTTCGGACTGTCGATACCGCTGGCGATTTCGTTCGGACGCAGCGGTTTACCGACTTCCTTGAGGAAATCGAGGATATCGAACGCCCGGTCCAGACCGCGAGCCCGGCGCTTGATGGTGTCTTCGGTCATGTCATTGGTTCCCAAAAAAGTGCCGGGAGTTTAACCAGAGTGCAGCGTCGACCGTTAGGCCGCTATCGCGGGCAAGTCACGCTGCCACAGTTGAAAGGCATTGCGCTGTGGGAGCGGGCTTGCTCGCGAAGCAGTCACCGCAAATCTCAGGCCTTTTTCTTGTAGGCGATGCAGTCGATCTCGACCTTGCAGTCGACCATCATGTTCGCCTGCACGCAGGCCCGCGCCGGAGCGTGTTCGGGCTTGAAGTACTCGGAGAAGACCTTGTTGAAACTGGTGAAGTCCCGTGGATCCTCCAACCACACGCCAGCACGCACCACATCTTCCAGGCCATAACCGGCCTCCTGCAGAATCGCGATCAGATTCTTCATGGTCTGGTGGGTCTGTTCGACGATGCCGCCAGTAATGATCTCGCCATCCAGCGCCGGCACCTGCCCGGAAACGTGCAGCCAGCCATCGGCTTCAACGGCTCGGGCGAAAGGGCGAGGCTGACCGCCAGCGGCGGTGCTGCCGGTGCCGTAACGAGTAATGCTCATGAGTGTTTCTCCTGTTTGAAATGTGAAAGGTCTAAAACCGCGTGCTCTTCAGAAATTCAGCCAGACGCGGTGATTGCGGGCGTTCGAACAGCTCCTTGGGTGGCCCCTGCTCTTCGATTCGCCCCTGATTCATGAAAACGATCTTGTCCGAGACTTCGAATGCAAAACGCATTTCGTGGGTGACCAGCAGCATGGTCATGCCTTCATCGGCCAGGCCCTTGATCACGTTCAGCACTTCACCGACCAGTTCCGGGTCGAGCGCCGAGGTCACTTCGTCGAACAGCATCAGGCTCGGGTTCATCGCAATCGCCCGGGCTATCGCCACGCGCTGCTGCTGACCGCCGGACAACTGACCGGGAAAGTGGTCGCGCCGCTCCAGCAGGCCGACCCGTTCCAGCCATTTCTCGGCCAGCGCAACGGCCTCGTCCTTGTGCAGTTTTTTCACCTTGAGCAAGCCCAACGTGACGTTCTGCAACGCCGTGAGGTGCGGAAACAGGTTGAATTGCTGGAACGCCATGCCGGTCATTGCCCGGTGCCGGGCGATGACTTTTTCGGGATGCCGGACGCGCTTGCCGTTGACCTCGTCATAGCCGATGGATTCGCCGTCGAGCACGATCTGCCCGCCCTGGAATTCCTCGAGCATGTTCACGCAGCGCAGCAGCGTGGTCTTGCCCGAGCCGCTGGAGCCGATCAGTGTCACGACGTTACCGCGCTGCATCGTCAGGTCGACGCCCTTGAGCACTTCAAGCTTGCCGTATTGTTTGTGCAGGCCGCGAATGTCCAGCAGGGCCTGGCCGTTTTGAGTCGTAGTCGGTTGAGTCATGGCAAAGCCACCCGCTTTTCAATGTGCCGGCCGAGTAATTCGATGGCGTAGTTGATGACGAAAAACAGAAATCCGGCGAACAGGTAAAACTCCAGGGTCATGAACGTCCGGGCGATGATCTGCTGCGTGCTGAGCAGCAACTCGGCCACACCGATCACCGACAACAGCGTCGAAGCCTTGACGATCTCGGTCGACGAATTGACCCATGTCGGCAAAATCTGCCGCAGGGCCTGAGGCAACAACACGTAGCCGAGCGCCTGATAAAACGTCAGGCCAATCGCCTTGCTCGCTTCCATCTGACCACTGGGCAGTGCCTGCAACGCACCGCGCACTATCTCGGCCACGTGCGAGCCGCAAAACAGCGTCAGCCCCAGCGCACCGGCCTGAAACGCACTGATCTGCCAGCCCAGCGCCGGCGCCATGTAGAAGCAGGCCAGCACCAACACAAACACCGGCGTGCCGCGAATGATGTCGACGTAAAACCGGAACGGCGCACGCATCCAGACTGTGCCGTACGTCAGCACCAGACCGGTGACAATCCCGAGCATCGTGCCCAGCAGAATCGCCAGCGCCGAGACCTGCACGCTGGTCAAAAAGCCCTGCCACAACACGTCGCGGGCAACCCATAACTCATGCAGCCAACTGGGTGATTCGTACATGGTGGCCTCCTATCGGCGGATCGCCAGACGCTGCTCGAGGTAACGCAGCATCATGGCAATGAGGTAACAGGCCGCAACATAGAGCGCTGTGGTCACCATCCAGGTCTCAATCACCCGGTAGCTCTCGACATTGATCTTGCGCGCGTAATAGGTCAGTTCCGGCACCGCAATCGCGGCTGCCAGCGAAGTGTCCTTGAACAGCGAAATGAAGTTGTTCGACAAGGCTGGCAGCACATTGCGCAGCATCACCGGCACGGTGACGTAGGCCTTGACCTGCCATTCGCCCAGCCCGATGGCCAACCCGGCTTCACGCTGGCCCTTGGGAATGCTCAGCAAGCCGCCACGGAACACTTCGGTCAGATACGCCCCGGCGTACAGCGACAGCGTGATGATGAACGACGGGATCTTGTCCAGGCGGATGCCGAGGCTCGGCAGGGCGAAGTAGATCAACAGGATCAACACCAGAATCGGCGTATTGCGGATCACCGTCACATACACCGACGCCAACACCCGCAATGCACGGTGCTTGGAGAGCAAAGCAAACGCCATCATCAGGCCGATCACGCAACCGATGGCGATCGACAACAGCGCCAGCTCAAGACCCAGGCCGAGCCCCGCCAGCAAACTGGGGAAGTCGCGCCACACGGCGGCAAAGTTCAACTGATAGTTCATGGTCAGCAGGTCCTTGAACGGGGCGACCGCAAATCGCCCCGCTCTTCGTTCAGCAATTGGAAACGTCGCGAGCGAAGAAAAGACAAGGCGAAAACAGGCGAGAAAGCGCAGTTGACGTCAGTCAATGAGTATTTCGAGCCTGTTTTCAACGCAGTATTTTCGAGCGCAGCAGTTTTCATTTGAATTCGACGGGGAAACCGATGGCCGGGGTCGGCAGATCGACACCAAACCACTGCTTGAACGACGCCGCGTAGGTCGGGAATTCAACGCCGGTCATGGCTTCATGCAGCACGGTGTTGACGAAGTTCAGCCAATCCTGATCGCCACGCTTGACGGCGCAGGCGTAGGTTTGCGGGCTCCAGGCGTAAGCCGGGCTGCGGTAGCGACCCGGGTTCTGCACCATCAGGTACTTGACCGACGACTGATCGGTAGCGGCGGCATCGGCACGGCCGGAATTCACGGCCTGGTACATCAAATCAACGCTGTCGTACTGGTCGACCTTGGCCTTGGGCAGCGCTTGATGCACCAGCTCCTCGGCGTACACGTTTTGCAGCACCGCCACCGTCACGCTGTCGCCGGCGGCTTGCAGGTCTTCGATTTCCTTGTACTTACTGTTGTTCGGCAGCAACAGGCCGACGCCTTCGCGGTAGTACGGCAGCGTGAACGCCACTTGCTGCGCACGGCTGGCGGTCACGGTGATGAACTGGCAACTGATATCGACCTTGTCCGTCAGCAGGTTGGGAATCCGCGCGTCGGACGACTGCACCACGTACTCGACCTTGCTCGGGTCGTTGAACAAACCCTTGGCAATCATGTGCCCGATATCAATATCAAAGCCCTGCAACTTGCCATCCGCGCCCTGGAAGTGCCACGGCGCATTGGTGCTGCCGGTGCCCATAATCAATTTCCCACGGGCCAGCACGCTGTCGAGCTTGCTATCCGCCGCCTGGGCCACACCCATGGCAGCAGCAGTCGCTGCGAGAACAAAAACACACGCTTTAAACAAGGAAGGTCGGCGATGCATGGCAAGCACTCCAGGGTAATGTTTATTCCGCTATACCGGACATTGGTATGTAACAACGGAATAGACAGCAGAAAGTGTGCCACAGGTTGTGCGGGGAATGCTCGGGAGATTGAAAATCGATGCGAAACAATGAGATGCGAAAAACAGCGATCCGACTGTTACCAAAGGCACCGTACGGGGACCGCTACCGTTGGCTACAACGGGCGGGTACTTGCACCACAATGGCGGGCCGACGATCCACAATGAAGCAATCCGCCACCTGTAATTTCTGACAGTAGACCTACCCCGAGCGCCTCCTTTACCGTCTACGAACACTCGACGGTCGTTGTGAAAAAGGAGATTTCAATGCGCTCGACTACACGCCAGGCCGAACTGGCCCCGGTTTATCGCAAGGCCCTGAAAACCTGGCGGCCGGTGATTCTGTATTTCGGCAATCAGCACTGTTACGCCTGCGAAATGGCCGGCCCGATCTTTCGGCAGATCGCCGAGCGTTATCGTCATCACGCGGACGTCTACATGTTGAACACCAGCGAGTCGCCGCAGCACCCGAACGTCACGGGCACGCCGACGGTGCTGTTCTATAAGGATGGGAAGTTGCGCAAGCAGCTGAAGGGCATCGGCACTGAGCAAACCCTTGAGGAAGATTTCACCCGGCACATTGGCAAGGTCAAACCCAAGTGCACGCCGCGCAAGCCCCACCATGATTTGATGTGGCTGCGTCAAACCCTGCGCGAGCTGTGCACCGTCGCTCGGGCGCGTCAGGCGGGCCGGCTTGAGTTGGCTGGCGTCTGTTAGACAGCTTTCGCGAGCAAGCCCGCTCCCTCAGTTGGAACGCAGACGCTCGCGAACGGGCCTTCAGCTCAATGAAAAATCATCCCGCGAGGCGCACCAGCAACACCCGCACCACCCGCCGCTCTTCCACCGCCATGACCGTCATCCGCCAGCCTTGCCATTCCAGGCTGTCGCCCTTCATCGGCAATCGATCTAGCAGACTCACCACCAACCCGGCCATTGTCTGGTAGTCCTCGGTCGGTTCAGCGGCGAATCCGGTGCGCTGGCGAACCCGCGTCAGGTTCAACGCGCCACTGACCACGAATCCGCCCTGCTCTTCGACCACGTCCGGGCCTTCGATTTCGCTGGCATCGGGCAGCTCGCCGGCAATCGATTCAAGAATGTCGGTCATGGTCAGCACACCGACGAAGTCGCCGAATTCATTGACCACGAACGCGATGTGCGTCGAGGCTTGGCGCATCTGCTCCAGCGCATTCAGGATCGAATAGCTATCGAGCAAGTTGATGGTCTTGCGCGCCAACTGCTCCAGGTCCGGCTCATTGCCGGCCAGGTATTCCTTCAGCAGTTCCTTTTTGTGCACGAAGCCCAACGGCTCATCGACGGCGCCGTCACGAATCAACGGCAGGCGCGAGTAGGACGAATGCATCAAGCGTGTACGAATAGTTTCCGCATCGTCGGTCAAATCGATGTGATCGACGTCGGCACGTACCGTCATCAGCGTGCGAATCGGCCGCTCGGCCAGTTGCAACACGCCGCTGATCATTACCCGTTCACGACGGTCGAACAGTTCCTCGCTCGGCGCTTCGCCGTTGTCGAGCATATCGGCAATTTCCTCACCGACTTCCTCCACCGCCAACTGGCGTCCGCCCAGCAAACGCAGCACCGCGTGGGCGGTGCGCTCGCGCATCGGCCGCACGCCCTGCATGGATTTCTTGCGACGAGCCCGGGCGATCTGGTTGAACACTTCGATCAGGATTGAAAAACCGATGGCCGCATACAGATAGCCTTTGGGAATGTGGAAACCCAGGCCTTCGGCGGTCAGCGCGAAGCCGATCATCATCAAAAAGCCCAGGCACAGCATGATCACCGTCGGGTGTGCGTTGACGAAGCGAGTCAGCGGCTTGCTGGCGACGATCATCAGGCCGATGGAAATGATCACCGCGATCATCATGATCGCCAACTCATCGACCATACCCACGGCGGTAATCACCGCGTCCAGGGAAAACACCGCATCCAGCACCACGATCTGCGCGACGATTGGCCAGAACATCGCATACGCGGCGTTGGTCGAGCGCTGACCGACATGGCCTTCCAGCCGCTCGTGCAATTCCATCGTGGCTTTGAACAGCAGGAACACGCCGCCGAACAGCATGATCAAGTCTCGGCCGGAGAAACTCTTGTCGAATACCTCGAACAGCGGCTGCGTCAGGGTCACCAGCCACGAAATACTCGCCAGCAGGCCCAGGCGCATGATCAGCGCCAGCGACAGACCGATGAGCCGCGCCCGGTCACGCTGCTCGGGCGGCAATTTGTCCGCGAGGATCGCGATAAACACCAGGTTGTCGATGCCGAGCACCAGCTCCAGCACGATCAACGTCAATAAGCCCAGCCAGGCGGTGGGGTCAGCTATCCATTCCATAAAAACGTCTCGATCTCTTCAGTGAATTCAGAATGCCAGACACGGCAAAGCGCGGCGCAGAGGCCGTTGGGTTGCAATGACAAGGGAGTTTGAATGGCGAAAGGCCGGATGTTTCAGGTGCTTCAAGGTTGCGCGAATGCGCGAGATGAAGGGATAACCGGGAGGCTCCAAAAGGGTGTTCATGCAAATCCTGAGGGAAAAAAGGACTTGGATCTTACAGGAAGTGCAGATAATTCCCACAACCGGAAATCATTACAGAATCTGTAACGCAGCCACTTCGCAGAACATTTTTGAGCGGCAAGGGAATAAACATTGACGGGGCTCGTCGTACTACCACTGAAATCGTTCAGTAGCCACTGCGAGAAGCCCATCATGAAACGCATTCTGTCTGCCCTGTTCCTGATCACCCTGAGTGGTGCCGCCGCCGCGTCCAATGTCAATAATTCCGGGATGCCAACGATCGAGGACTACACCTACTCGACGCCGCTGAACATCGCGAAGGTGGTCAACGTGACCGGCGGCGATTACTGCGGCATCGGCCAGCGCGAGATGACGTATGTCGACACCATGGGCATCACCCATGTGCTGCGCTACGAAGCCTTTGGCGATGCCTGCAACAATCAGAACTAATGCTGAAACGACGCCAACACCCGTTCGGCATTCGCATCGCAGGCCATGCCGTCGGGCCGCGCCTGGATGTTTTCAATCAACCCCAGCAACTGCCCCTTGCTTTGCGCCAGGTGCAGTTGCATCGCCTCGATCTGCCCGACCTTGCGTTCAAGGCTGGCCAGCAATTCATCGTGCTTGAACTCACCGGTCGCGGTGTCGGGTAACAACCGCTTGAGTTCGTCCAGCGTGAAGCCGGCCTGCTGCGCGCACTGGATGATCTTCAGGGTTTGCAGCACCTGGGGCGGATAACGCCGGTAGCCGTTCGCCAGCCGCTCCACTTGATGGATCAAGCCCTGAGCCTCGTAAAAGCGGATACGCGATGCGTTCAACCCACTCAACTGCGCCAATTCACCAATTTTCATTGCGGCCTCATTTGCCTGCTTGACATTAAAGTTAACTTTAAGCTTAGCCTCTGCCCTTCACTGATGAGGAGTCAAGCATGTCGCCCTTCCAAGCGTTGAATTTGCCCAACGGCCAGACAATCGGCAATCGCATTGCCAAAGCCGCGATGGAAGAGAACCTGGCCGACACCGGACAAGCGCCGTCCGCGGCCTTGTTGCGCCTGTATACCGCCTGGGCCGAGGGCGGAGCCGGGCTGTTGCTGACCGGCAACGTGATGATCGACCGCCGCGCCATGACGGGGCCTGGCGGTGTAGTGCTGGAAGACGCGCGCGACATTCAGCGGTTCCGTCAGTGGGCCGACATTGGCAAGACCGGCGGCGCGCAGTTCTGGATGCAACTGAATCACCCAGGCCGCCAGACCATGGCCAACCTGGGTCAGCAAGCGTGGGCGCCGTCGGCAGTGGCGCTGGACCTGGGGTCGTTCTCAAAGATGTTCGCCGAACCAAAACCGATGTCCGACGACGACATCGCCGAGGTCATCACCCGTTTCGCGACCAGCGCGGCCCTCGCCGAACAGGCCGGTTTCACCGGGGTGCAGATTCATGCGGCGCACGGTTACTTGCTCAGTCAGTTTCTGTCGCCATTGACCAACCGCCGCACCGACCGCTGGGGCGGCTCGCTGGAGAACCGCGCGCGCCTGCTGCTGGAAGTGGTCGCCGCCGTGCGCAAGGCCGTATCGCCGCAATTTTGCGTGGCAGTAAAACTCAATTCCGCCGACTTCCAGCGCGGCGGTTTCGACGCTGACGACGCACGGCAAGTGATCCAGTGGCTCAACGACCAGCAGATTGACTTGCTCGAACTCTCCGGCGGCAGCTACGAAGCTCCGGCCATGCAAGGTGAAGCCCGTGACGGCCGAACCCTGGCACGGGAAGCGTATTTCCTGGAGATGGCCGGCGAACTGGCCAGCGTGGCGCGCATGCCGGTGATGGTTACCGGCGGGATTCGACGCCTGGCCATCGTCGAACAAGTGCTCGACAGCGGCATTGCCATGGCCGGGATCGGCACCGCAATGGCGCTCGAACCGCAACTGGCCAAACACTGGCGCGAAGGCCGCAACAGTCATCCACAATTGCCGCCGATCCAGTGGAAGCGCAAACCGCTGGCCGCCCTGGCAAACATGGCAGTGGTCAAATTCCAGTTGCAGCGCCTCAGCCGTGGCCGCAAACCCCGGCCCGACGTCTGGGCGGTCTGGGCGTTGCTGCTCGACCGTGTGTACATCGGCCGCCGCACGCGTCAGTACCGTCAGGCAATGGGCAAGTAATTTGACATCGGGGTGAGTCATCGTCGTCGTTGGGTTATCTTCTTCTAACTTTAAGGATTACTCATCGATCACTGGAGCACCCCATGGCGAAAATCACCATTGCCCAGCAACTGGCAACCACCCTTGAACAGGCCGGCGTCAAACGCATCTGGGGCCTGACCGGCGACAGCCTCAACGGCCTGACCGAGGCGCTGCGCACCATGGACAGCATCGAGTGGATGCATGTGCGCCACGAGGAAGTGGCCGCCTTCGCCGCCGGTGCCGAGGCCGCGGTGACCGGTGAGTTGGCGGTGTGCGCCGGCAGTTGCGGGCCGGGCAATCTGCATTTGATCAACGGACTGTTCGATTGCCACAAGAACCATGTGCCGGTGCTGGCCATTGCGGCGCAGATTCCGTCCTCGGAAGTCGGCCTCAATTACTTTCAGGAAACCCACCCGCAGGAACTGTTCAAGGAGTGCAGCCACTTTGTCGAACTGGTGAGCAACCCGGCGCAGATGCCGCAGGTGCTGCACCGGGCAATGCGCAGTGCGATCCTCAACCGTGGCGTCGCGGTGATCGTCATCCCCGGTGACGTGGCGTTGCAGGAAGTTGAAAACCACCTCAAACCCTGGCCGGCCCTTTCACAACCACGCACCCTGCCCGCACCGCAGGACCTGGATCGGCTGGTCGAACTGCTGGGCCAGAGCAAAGCCGTGACGCTGATGTGCGGCGCCGGTTGCGCGGGCGTCCACGATCAAGTGGTGGCGCTGGCCGATGCCCTCGGCGCACCGGTGGTGCATGCGTTGCGCGGCAAGGAACACGTGGAGTGGGACAATCCGTTTGACGTCGGCATGACCGGGCTCATCGGTTTCAGCTCGGGTTACCACGCGATGCTCAATTGCGACACGCTGGTGATGCTCGGCACTGATTTCCCCTATCGCCAGTTCTACCCCACCAACGCGACGATCATCCAGATCGACCACGACCCGCAAGCGCTCGGCCGGCGCACCACACTGGACCTGGGCATCGCCGCCGATGTCGGTGAAACGCTCGCCGCGTTGCTGCCGCGCCTGCCGTACCGTGGCGACCGGAGCTTTCTCGAGGCGTCGCTCAAGCATTACGAGAAAGCCCGCCAGGGTCTGGATGAGCTGGCTCAACCTTCAGCGCCGGGGCGACCGATTCATCCGCAATACCTCACGCGCCTGCTCAGCGAACTGGCCGACGATGACGCGATCTTCACCGCCGACGTCGGCACGCCCACGGTATGGGCCGCGCGCTACCTGAAAATGAACGGCAAACGTCGACTGCTTGGCTCGTTCAACCACGGCTCGATGGCCAACGCCATGCCCCAGGCCATCGGCGCTCAAGCGGCGTTTCCCGGCCGGCAGGTGATCTCGCTGTCCGGCGACGGTGGCTTCAGCATGTTGATGGGGGATTTCATCTCGCTGGCGCAGTTGAAATTGCCGGTGAAAATCATCGTCTACGACAATGCCTCACTGGGCTTCGTCGCCATGGAAATGAAATCCAGCGGCTTGCTGAATACCGGCACCGACCTGCACAACCCGGACTTTGCGGCGATGGCCAACGCCATGGGCGTTCTCGGGATTCGAGTCGAGGCGTCCGACGACCTGGAGCCGGCCTTGCGCCGGGCTCTGGCACACGACGGGCCGGTGCTGGTGGATGTGGTGACGGCCACTCAGGAACTGGCGATGCCGCCGACCATCAAGCTGCAACAGGCCAAGGGTTTCAGTTTGTACATGCTCAAAGCGGTGATGAGCGGGCGTGGAGATGAGGTGATCGAGTTGGCGCGGACTAACTGGTTGCGCTAAAGACCGAGTCGCGCCCTTCGCGAGCAAGCCCGCTCCCACATTGAAGCTGCAGCGTTCGCAGATCCATTGTGGGAGCGGGCTTGCTCGCGAAGAGGCCCTGAGCGGCAACACCACGCTCAGCCTGAAACCAGCTCATCAATGTGCCGATACTCAGCCTTTAATTCAGCGGCAAGCTGCTTCGCCCTCCCCAACCGAATCGGCCCGCGCTCGATATCGATCAACAGGCCCGGACACTCAAGCGCCGGCAGCGTCGACCACTCTTTCACTCGCCCATCCGTCACCAGCAACACGCGGTGCTGTTCCGCCGCAAAGCGCTTGCGCCGAGTCGTCAACCAGCGCCCCGCTTCACTCAGTGCCGCGAGCAGTGGCGTGCCGCCACCGGCGCCGAGGTCATCGAGCCAGTGGCGTAAGCCCTTCGAGGCCTTCAGCCCTTGTACCTGCCAGGTCGGCGCGAGACCGCTGGCAGTCAGCAACGCCAGCCGCGCTCGCTGGCGATAGGCGTCGTCGAACATTTGCGCGAGCAAACCCTTGGCATCGCTCAAGGCCTGGTAACGCCGAGTCGACGCCGAAGCGTCGACGATCACTAGCCACAGTTCATGGGGCGAACGGGTGCGCAGATGAAACAGCAGGTCTTGGCGCTGACGCGGGCGCCCCTCCAGCAAAGTGCCGGGCCAGTTGATCGAGCCACTGCGCGCGGCATGGCGCTTGCCTTGTTGGCCATTGTCCAGCCGTCCGGCGCGGGCTTTGGCATTCGCCCCCGCGTCAGATCGAGGGCGAATGCCTAGGGCTTTTTTGGCCAGCTCGGCACTTCACGTCGAGCGCCGACCGGCAGCGCCTGAGCAGGCATTTCACCCCACTGGCCTTGACCGTCGTCGGGGTTGGAGTTGGCGCTGGAAGGTGCCTGATGCCGGGCTTGCGGTGGAGGCGGCGTCTGTTCGCGGCGCCGATGGCGCAAGGCGAATTCAGCGACCGCGTCGATGTCGTCTTCGGCAATGGCGCTCGCTCCGCGCCATGCCGCGTGCGCACGCGCCGCCCGCAACCAGACCAAATCGGCGCGCAAGCCATCGACGCCGGCCGCAAAACAACGTTCGGTAATCTGTGCCAGTGCGTCGTCGTCGAGCGCAATGCTCGCCAGCAGGCCGCGCGCCTTCTCACACCGTGAGCGCAGCGCCTGTTGCGCCGGTTCCCAATGTGCACAGAAGCCTTGCGGGTCGCTGTCGAAATCCAGTCGACGCCGAATGATCTGCCCGCGCTCGCTCGGTACGGTGTGGCCGCTGAGGGCGACGTTCAGACCGAAACGGTCGAGCAGTTGCGGCCGCAATTCGCCCTCTTCCGGATTCATCGTGCCGATCAGCACAAACTTCGCCGAATGACGATGGGAAATGCCGTCGCGCTCGATTAGGTTGGTGCCGCTGGCGGCGACGTCGAGCAACAGGTCGACGAGGTGATCGGGCAGCAAATTGACTTCATCGACGTACAGCACGCCGCCGTCAGCCTTGGCCAAAACGCCGGGGGAAAACTGCGCCCGGCCTTCGCTCAGGGCGGCGTCGAGATCGAGGGTGCCGATCAGGCGTTCTTCAGTGGCGCCCAGCGGCAAAGTGACGAATTGACCGCTGGCGATCAGGTCGGCGAGACCTCGGGCCAGGGTCGATTTGGCCATGCCGCGCGGGCCTTCGATCAGCACGCCGCCGATCTTCGGGTCGATGGCCGTGAGGCACAGCGCGAGCTTCAGGTCATCGGCGCCGACCACGGCGCAGAGCGGAAAATGCGGGGTGTCGGTCATCGTAAATACTCAGTCATGGTCGGTGATCCATCCGCAGCACCTTCATCCCTGTGGGAGCGGGCGCATTAGCTGTCTTCTTCTATATCCAGCAACAGATTTTCCAGCGCCTCGCGGTATTCGCCCGGCTCTTTCCACAGCCCTCGCTGCTGGGCTTCGAGCATCCGCTCGGTCATGTCGCGCAAGGCATGGGGGTTGTGTTCGCGCACAAAATCCCGGGTTGCCGGGTCCAGCAAATACGCGTCCGCCAGCAACGCGTACTGGTGATCGTCAATCAATTGCGTGGTGGCGTCGAAGGCGAACAGATTATCGACCGTCGCTGCCAGCTCAAACGCACCTTTATAGCCATGACGCTTCACCCCGTCGATCCACTTCGGGTTCGCTGCCCGCGAGCGGATCACCCGATTCAGCTCTTCCTTCAGGGTGCGGATCTTCGGCAGGTCCGGTTGACTGTGATCGCCATGGTAGCTGGCCGCCGTTTCACCGCTGAGGCTTTCCACGGCGGCGAGCATGCCGCCCTGGAACTGGTAATAGTCGTTGGAATCGAGCAAGTCATGCTCGCGGTTGTCCTGGTTTTGCAGCACCGCTTGCACCTGGCTCAAACGCTGGGCGAACTGTTCGCGGGCGGCGGTGCCTTCGTCGGACCCGCCGTAAGCGTAGCCACCCCAATTCAGATAGACCTCGGCCAAATCGTCGCGGCTTTGCCACAAACGACCGTCGATGGCACCCTGCACGCCCGCGCCGTAAGCACCGGGTTTGGCGCCGAAGATGCGCCAGCCTGCCTGACGCCTCGCCGCGTCCTCAGCCAGACCCGACTGCATCAACGCTTCCCGCTCGGCGCGTACTTTGGCGGCCAGCGGGTTGAGGTCGTCCGGCTCGTCCAGCGCGGCGACCGCTTGCACGGCGGCGTCGAACAGCCGGATCAGGTTGGCGAAGGCATCTCGGAAGAACCCGGAGACACGCAAGGTCACGTCCACGCGCGGACGGTCGAGCACGCTTAGCGGCAGAATCTCAAAGTCGTCGACGCGCTGGCTGCCGGTGGCCCAGACCGGACGCACGCCCATCAGCGCCATGGCCTGCGCGATGTCATCGCCGCCGGTGCGCATGGTCGCCGTGCCCCAGACCGACAACCCGAGCTGGCGCAAATGATCGCCATGGTCTTGCAGGTGCCGCTCAAGAATCAGGTTGGCCGACTGGAAACCGATGCGCCACGCCGTGGTGGTCGGCAGGTTGCGCACGTCCACCGAATAGAAATTGCGCCCGGTCGGCAGCACGTCCAGACGACCGCGACTGGGCGCGCCGCTCGGACCGGCCGGGACGAAACGACCGTTGAGGGCATCGAGCAAACCGCGCATTTCGGCGGGGCCGCAGGCGTCCAGGCGTGGGGCGACGACTTCGCGAAGGCCGTCGATGATCGCCTTCACATCGGCCCAACTGGTGCCCTGTGGGAGCGGGATTTTGTGCTGGGGGGGCTTGCCCATTTTGGGTCGCGTAGCGGCATCAACAGATGGAACTGCTGCGCAGTTCAACGGGGGCAAGCCCCCTCGCCACAGGGGATCGCTGTTACAGGTCTGGGTGATCAGTTGCGCGGCGAACAGTTCCAGGCGCTCGCGGGTATCGCCTGCCGTGCGCCAGGCTTCGGCGCTGATCGATTGCAGCTCATCGGGACGCACACCGGTCCACGGCTGCGCCAACGCGCAATCGAGCGGATCGAACCCCAGCTCGAACGCCTTGGCCAACGCCCTCAGCAGGCTCGATTGCGCACCGCGCCCGTCGCCACGGGGAATACGCAACAGCGCCAGCAACGTATCGATGCGTAAGCGCCCGGCCGGCGACTCGCCGAAAATATGCAAACCGTCGCGAATCTGCGATTCCTTCAAATCGCACAAGTAGGTGTCCAGGCGCGGCAACCAGATCGCCGCATCGGCATCGCTGTCGAGTTTCTCGTCCAGCTGCAGTTCGCGATCAATGTGCGTCTCGCGCACCAGTTGCAGGATGTCGCGTTGCAACTCCCGGGCGCGACGCGGGTCGAGCAGTTGCGCTTCGTAATATTCGTCGGCCAACAGCTCAAGGTTGCGCAGCGGCCCATAAGTTTCGGCACGGGTCAGCGGCGGCATCAGGTGATCGATGATCACTGCCTGGGTGCGGCGCTTGGCCTGGGCGCCCTCGCCCGGGTCGTTGACGATAAACGGATAGATATTCGGCAGCGGCCCGAGCAGCGCGTCCGGCCAGCAGCTCTCGGACAGCCCGACGCCTTTGCCCGGCAGCCATTCGAGATTGCCGTGCTTGCCGACGTGGATCACGCCGTGGGCGCCGTAGGTGTTGCGCAGCCAGAAGTAAAACGCCAGGTAGCCGTGCGGCGGCACCAGGTCCGGGTCGTGATACACCGCGCTCGGATCGACCTGATAACCGCGCGCCGGTTGAATGCCGACGAAGGTCAGGCCCAGGCGCAGGCCGGCGATCATCATTCGTCCGCCACGGAACATCGGATCCTGCTCTGGCGATCCCCAGCGCTCAAGAACCGCTTGGCGATTGGCTTCGGGCAGTGCGTCGAACATCAGCAGGTAAGCGTCCAGCGCCAGGCTCTGCATGCACGGGCGTTGGTCGAGGGTGTCGAGGTCGTTGCTGACGCCGCCGAGCAATTGCTGGATCAACGCCGTGCCGCTGTCGGGCAGTTCGGCCGGCAGCGGATAACCTTCGGCATGCAACGCACGCAGGATATTCAGTGCCGCCGCCGGCGTGTCGAGACCGACGCCGTTGCCGATACGCCCATCGCGCGTCGGGTAATTGGCCAGGATCAGTGCGATGCGTTTTTCGCTGTTCGGCACGCGCGCCAGGTCGATCCAGCGCCGCGCCAGTTCGGCGACAAAATCCATGCGTTCCGGTTGCGCGCGATAACACACCACGTCCGACTGACTGCGCTCACTGCGCCACGCCAGATCCTTGAAACTGATCGGTCGGCTGATGATTCGTCCGTCCAGCTCCGGCAGCGCAATGTGCATCGCCAGATCACGGGGACCGAGGCCTTGTTCGCTGGCACGCCAGCCGGGTTCATTGTCTTGGGCACAGATCGCTTGAATCACCGGGACATTGCGCCGAAACGGCCGCAGGTGCGGCGCTTCGGGGCTCGACTGGGCGAAACCGGTGGTGTTGAGAATCACCCCGGCCTCGACTTCATCCAGCAAATCCTCGACCACCGTCAGGCAGCCGGGCTCCTTCAGGCTGGCCAGCGCAATTGGCAAGGGGTTCAGCCCGGCCGCCTGCAAGCGCTGGCAGAAAACATCGATAAACCCAGTATTGGCCGCCTGCAAATGCGAGCGGTAAAACAGCACAGCCGCGACGGGTTGATCGGCGAGCCAGTCGGCTTGCCAATCCTTCAGTTCAGCGGGGCTTTTTTGCGGGTGGTAAATCGCCGTGCGCGGCAAGGTGCGCGGCTCGTCCCAGGCGTAATCGCGACCCAGCCAGCGGTTGGCCAGACAGCGGAAAAACTCCAGCGCGTTGTTCATGCCGCCCTGCCGCAAAAACTGCCAGAGCCGGTCGCGGTCCTCGGCCACCACGGTACTCAGGTCGCTGAGTTCCGGGTCCGGACGATCATCGCCGGGCACCAGAATCAGCTGCACACCCTGCTCGGACAACTGCACCAGACGCTCGACGCCGTAACGCCAATAGCCGATGCCACCGTGCAGCGAGATCAAAATCAGCTTGGCGTGGCGCAGCACTTCGTCGACGTACAAATCGACCGAGGCGTGATTCTGCACCTGCATCGGGTTGGCCAGGCGCACGCTCGGGTAATCGTCGGGCAGTTGCTGCGCCGCTTCGGCGAGCAGCGCCAGGCTTGAGTCGCCGCTGCACAGGATCACCAGCTCGGCGGGGGTTTGTCCCAGGTCGGCGATGTTGTCATCCGACACGAAACCGCCGGGCTGGGTCCTGAGCAGGTGCATGGGTCAGACGCTGAGCGCGGCGCGCAATTGCGCTTCGAGTTGCGTGGCGTCGAGTTCCTGGCCGATCAGCACCAGACGCGTGGTGCGCGCTTCGTCGGCGCCCCACTGGCGGTCGAAATGCTTGTCGAAACGCGTGCCCACGCCCTGAATCAGCAGCCGCATCGGCTTTCTCGGAATCGCCGCGAAACCTTTCACTCGCAGAATGCCGTGCTTGACCACCAGTTGCGTCAGCGCCTCCATCAGCAGGCTTTCGTCGGCTTGCGGCAGTTCGATGGAGATGGAATCGAAGGCATCGTGGTCGTGATCATCCTCGCCTTCATGGTGGTGATCGTGGTGGCTGTGACGGCTGTCGATATGTTCCTCGGAGCCGGCGCCAAGGCCGATCAGCACGTCCAGCGGCACGCGACCGCTGCTGGCTTCGATGACTTTGACCGCCGGCGGCAGCTCTTCGGCGACTTCGAGGCGCACGCGAGCCAGGTCTTCAGGGCTGATCAGGTCGGATTTGTTGAGGATGACCAGGTCGGCGCTGGCCAGTTGGTCGGCGAACAACTCGTGCAGCGGCGATTCGTGGTCCAGGTTCGGGTCGAGTTTACGCTGGGCGTCGACCTGCTCGGGGAACGCGGCGAAGGTGCCGGCAGCGACCGCCGGGCTGTCGACCACGGTGATCACCGCGTCAACCGTGCAGGCGCTGCGGATTTCCGGCCACTGGAAGGCTTGCACCAACGGTTTCGGCAGGGCCAGGCCCGAGGTTTCGATGAGGATGTGGTCGAGGTCGCCGCGACGGGCCACCAGTTCGCGCATCACCGGGAAGAATTCTTCCTGAACGGTGCAGCACAGGCAGCCGTTGGCTAATTCGTAGACACGGCCGTTGGCTTCTTCTTCAGTGCAGCCGATCGAGCATTGCTTGAGGATTTCGCCGTCGATGCCCAGCTCGCCAAACTCGTTGACGATCACCGCGATGCGGCGGCCCTGCGCGTTGTCGAGCATGTGGCGCAGCAGCGTGGTTTTGCCCGAGCCGAGGAAGCCGGTAACGATGGTGACGGGGAGTTTGGCCAGTGTTTTCATCGGATGCCCTTTGGCAAGGTGGCGGGCATACGGGACGACAACCGCTGCGGCACAGGCGTGCGCGCGGAAGCATTCGCCACCGGATCACCCCGCCCGGTTGTAGTGAGAATCTGTGTCGAGGCAGGTCTCCTGGCTGACGGTGTGCCGGTCGCTAGACTGGCGTTTGCTGCGCCTTCCCGCGAGCCTGTCGGACAGGTTGGCAGTGGCGTGGCAGCGAACATCACCGTTCACAGTTGCGGGGGCAGCCGCGGCATCGACCGCGTTCCCTTCTTAGCTTCGGCACATGCCGAAGAACCTCGAATGCGCAAGGCTACGCATCGCGCTGGGGCGGGTCAATGTCTTGCGCTTGTCTGTGGCTAGGTGCTTGCCCGCGTTCGGCTCTGTGGCGAGGGGGCTTGCCCCCGTTCGGCGGCGAAGCCGTCGTCATCCATGCGCATACGGTCTGACTGCAGAAACCGCGGCGTCTGGTGTTGGGGTCGCTTCGCAACCCGACGGGGGCAAGCCCCCTCGCCACAGGATATCCCTTGCCTTGGAGTTGAGAACCCTTGCCAATTGACGCCAAACCCCGGGCCATGCTCTCCTACACGCCTTGTTACGGGTGCCCTTCACAGGGTGAAACGGGAAACCGGTGAATCATGTGCTTTACTCAAGGCCATGTCAGTCCGGTGCTGCCCCCGCAACGGTAAGCGAGCGAAGCATCAAAACCACTGTGCCAGCAGTTCGGCATGGGAAGGTGATGCTTGCAGGTCCAGGCGCCAGCCTTGACCCCTCGTGAGCCCGGAGACCGGCCCGCAACACACGGTGATCATTAGGGTCACTGAATAACAAACCCGCGGTGGGCGGGCGCTGTTAGCACTTCTGCGCGCCCGATTCGCAGAAGTCCTGCATGCGCTCTATTCACCCGCTGACAGACCAGAGGGATGCGCCATGTCGATCATCAGCAGCACCGGCCACACAACTGCAAGTAGCACCACGACCCTGACTCAACGCCTGACCGCCGCCGTGTGTGCGTCGATCCTTGGCGCGTGCCTGGTGTATTTCGCCGGTTTCTCGCACATCGAAGCGGTACACAACGCCGCGCACGATACCCGTCACAGTTCCGCGTTCCCGTGCCATTGAGACCTGCCGACATGATCAAGCGTATTGCGCAAACCGCAGGTTTCACCGGGCTGCTGGCCGCCCTGTTGCTGACCCTGCTGCAAAGTTTCTGGGTGGCCCCGTTGATTTTGCAGGCTGAGACCTACGAAAAATCCGAACCCGCAGCCGTTCAAGTCCACGAACACGACGCCAGCGCCATGGCCGGCCACACCCACGACGCCGAAGCCTGGGAACCGGAAGACGGCTGGCAGCGCGTGCTGTCGACCACCGGCGGCAACCTGGTGGTTGCTGTCGGTTTCGCCCTGATGCTCGCCGGCCTCTACACCTTGCGCGCACCGAGCAAAACCTCTCAAGGCCTGCTCTGGGGCCTGGCCGGTTACGCGACCTTCGTGCTGGCGCCGACCCTCGGCCTGCCGCCTGAATTGCCGGGCACTGCCGCCGCCGATCTGGCGCAACGGCAAATCTGGTGGATCGGTACGGCCGCTTCCACTGCGGTCGGTATCGCGCTGATTGTCTTCAGCCGTCACTGGCTGATGAAAGTCCTCGGCGTGGCGATTCTGGCGGTGCCGCACATCATCGGCGCACCACAACCGGAAGTGCATTCAATGCTCGCGCCGGAGGCTTTGGAAGCTCAGTTCAAAATCGCTTCGCAGCTGACCAACGTTGCGTTCTGGCTGGCCCTGGGCCTGATCAGCGCCTGGTTGTTCCGCCGCAAAAGCGATGGCCAATACCACGCATGACCGATGACAGCACAGCGCCGACCCTGGTGGTCGGCCTGGGCTGCCAGCGCGGCTGCCCCGTCGGCACGCTGCGGGCGTTGCTCGATCAGGCATTACAGGCGCATCACATTGAATTGCAGGCGATCAAGGCCTTGGCCAGCATCGATCTGAAACGCGATGA
>NZ_JBNNWE010000038.1:0-53423 GCF_050280905.1 Pseudomonas sp. NPDC086278 | reverse complement strand
TTGACGCCCGCGGTGTTGCCCAGCGCGTTGGCCTCGACCATTTTTGGGTCGTTAGCTCAGTTGGTAGAGCAGTTGGCTTTTAACCAATTGGTCGTAGGTTCGAATCCCACACGACCCACCATTTTTGAAACCAGTTAACGCTGGGATCAGATCTTAAGATCAGAGGCCAAAAGCACTGATCGAAGAAGGCGACTGTAAAGGTCGCCTTTTTTTTACCGGGGTATAGCGCAGTCCGGTAGCGCGCCTGCTTTGGGAGCAGGATGTCAGGAGTTCGAATCCCCTTACCCCGACCATATTAAAAATCCTCGTATCGAAAGATACGGGGATTTTTTTTGTCCGACAAAAAGCCAAACCCCTTCAAGTCATCGTACAACCTGCCGATAGCCATGCGTCGGGGGACTGCCGAAACACGCCCCTTATCCAAGCCACTACAAAAAAAGGGCGCTCGTTATGTTTCTTCGTCGGTTGAATATTGCTCCTCGGGCTGCCTTGGGGTTCGCCTTGATTGCCGTGCTGGTGGCGCTGCTCGGGGTGTTTGCCCTTGGGAAGATGTCGAGTATTCGCGACAGTGAAGTCGCCGTTGAAAATCAATGGCTGCCCAGCATCCGTGGTGGCGATGAGATCCGCGAGATCATGCTGCGCATTCGTACGATCTCACTGCGTATGGCTCTGGATCAGGACCCGAAAAACCTGCCGCAATACCGCAGCCAGATGGACACCCGGGACAAAGAGCTCAGCGAGAAAATCGCGGCCTACGACAAACTGGTCAACACCGCCGAAGGCAAGGCCTTGTACGACCAGTTCAAGGTGACCTTCGCCGCCTACCGTGCCGGCATTGCGCAATCGTTCGCCCTGGCCGAGCAAGGGCGCCGTGATGAGCTGACCAAGCTGTTGCTGATCGACATGAAAACCGTGGTCGATGGCTCGGGCAAACAACTCACCGACCTGGCCGACCTGTTTGCCAAACAAGTCGCCGCCGAAAGCCAGAAGTCCGCGGCGCACTACGACACCTCGCGAATGATCGTCAGCCTGTTCATCGCGCTTGCGGCCCTGGCCACCGTTGGCTTGGCAATGCTGCTGACCCGCAGCATCGTCCGACCATTGAACGAAGCCTTGCATGCCGCCGAAAACGTGGCCCGAGGCGACCTGACGAGCCACATCGAAACCCACGGCAACGACGAAGTCAGCCGCTTGCTCAAGGCGTTGGCGACCATGCAACAGAACCTCAGGGAAACCCTGCAAGGCATCAGCGGCTCGGCGGCGCAGTTGGCCACGGCGGCGGATGAACTGAACGCGGTCACTCTCGACAGCACGCAAAACCTGCAACAACAGAGCAACGAGATCGAACAAGCGGCCACCGCCGTCAACGAAATGACCACCGCCGTCGAGGAGGTCGCGCGTAATGCGGTGTCCACGTCCGACGCCACGCGTCAGTCCAGTGAGTCCGCGCATGTTGGCCAGGAACGGGTCAGCGAAACGGTTTCGGCGATCGGTGCGCTTGCCAGCGATGTGGAGATTACCGGCGGCCTGGTCCAGTCCCTGGCCAATCAATCCCAGGACATCGGCAAGGTCCTGGATGTGATTCGGGCGATTGCCGAGCAAACCAATCTGCTGGCACTCAACGCGGCCATTGAAGCGGCGCGTGCCGGGGAAAGCGGACGCGGTTTTGCGGTGGTGGCCGACGAAGTGCGGGCGCTGGCGTATCGCACGCAGCAATCGACCCAGGAGATCGAGCAGATGGTCCAGGGCATGCGCAGCGGCTCGACCCAGGCGCTGGATTCGATGCAGGCCAGTTCAACCCGTGCGGCAAGCACCCTGGTGTTGGCCGAACGTGCAGGCGAGGCGTTGCAGACGATTACGGCGTCGGTGCACCAGATTCACGAGCGCAATCTGGTGATCGCCAGTGCGGCGGAGGAGCAGGCGCAAGTTGCGCGGGAAGTTGACGGCAACCTGGTGAACATCCGCGATTTGTCGGTGCGTTCTGCGACCAGCGCGGATCAGACCAGCGCCTCCAGCCATGAACTTTCGCAGTTGGCCAACTCGTTGCGGACCATGGTGCAGCGCTTTCAACTGTAAGGGCGCGAGACGAAAAAAAGCCGCGCTTCTCAACTGAAAAGCGCGGCTTTGACCTTGGACGCTCAGGCGCCTTCCTGGTCTTTCAAGTGCTCGAATAACCCTTTCGGCATTTTCTTGCCATTGGCTTCGAAGTTGGCTTTCACGTTGTCGTAAGCCTCCTGTTCGTCGATGAAGCCATCATGGTTGCTGTCGATTCTGTCGAAGTTGGACTTCGGCGCGACGGCCTGGAACTCGGCGCGGGAGACCTTGCCGTCGCCATCGGTGTCGGTTTTGGCCATCGACGCATCGCCACACTTGCCTTCGCCACATTTGCCTTCAGGGGTTTTCACCACCTGTTCCGCCGAGGCCAGCAAGTAGCCTTGGGACAGCGGCTGCGCAGCGAATACGGAACCGGTCAGCATCATGCCGCCGGCCAAAACCGCGCCCAGCAAACCGATAGTGTTTTGAGTGGTACGGGACATTTCAATGCTCCTGGGTTGCACGACACAACCATTCGATAAAGGACGCCACATGAGTGCGGCGATGACCGTCGCGGGCGGAGGTGCCTTGCTCGGGTGTGGCCATTTAACGAGCGGGGTGTATCGCTACTGTGTCGCGCATGGGGGAGTTTGTAAGCGAAGGAGGGCAAATCGCGGGGAGATACAGTGAGAAACAGATCTGCAAATCAATGGAGATCTGATGTGGGAGCGGGCTTGCTCGCGAAGGCGTTGTGCCAGACAACCTAAATGTTGAATGTCAATTCGCTTTCGCGAGCGAGCCCGCTCCCACAGTGCGTCAGTGAAGCTTGAGTCGCGGCTCGGTGCCGCGCCCGATCTTGCTGCCCAGCATCAGCATCGCCGTACGAAACGCGCCATACAGTGCCATCTGGTGCATGCGATACAGCGACACATAGAACATCCGCGCCAGCCAGCCTTCCAGCATCACGCTACCGGTCAGGTTGCCCATCAAGTTACCCACTGCCGAAAAACGCGACAGCGAAATTAGCGAGCCGTAGTCGGTGTACTTATACACAGGCAGCGGCTTGCCTTCGATGCGCAGCTTCAGCGACTTGGCCAGCAACGAGGCCTGTTGATGCGCCGCCTGCGCGCGCGGCGGCACATTGCGATCGGTGCCCGGTTGCGGGCAGGCCGCGCAGTCGCCGAAGGCAAAGATGTTCTCGTCGCGGGTGGTTTGCAGGGTCGGCATTACTTGCAGCTGATTGATGCGGTTGGTTTCCAGGCCATCGATGTCCTTGAGGAAACCCGGCGCACGAATCCCGGCGGCCCAGACTTTCAGGCTGGCGTTGATCACTTTGCCATCGGCGGTGATCAGGCTGTCCGCCGTGACCTCGCTGACGGCGGCATTGGTCATGACATTGACCCCGAGTTTCTCCAGGGTTTTATGCACAGGCCCGCCGATGCGTTCCGGCAGGGCGGGCAGCACCCGTGGGCCGGCTTCGATCAAGGTGATGTGCATGTTTTCCGGTTTGATCCGGTCCAGGCCATAAGCCGCCAGCTCATGGGCGGCGTTGTGCAGTTCGGCGGCCAGCTCGACGCCAGTGGCACCGGCACCGACGATGGCGACGCTGATCTGCTCGACCTTGTCGGTTTGCCCGGCATGGGCGCGCAGGTAGTGGTTGAGCAATTGCTGGTGGAAGCGTTCAGCCTGTTTGCGGGTGTCGAGGAACAGACAATGCTGCGCTGCGCCCTGAGTGCCGAAGTCATTGGTGGTGCTGCCGACCGCGATCACCAGCGAGTCGTAACCCACTTCGCGCGCTGGCACGAGCTCGATACCGGCTTCGTCATAAGTCGCCGCCAGCTGGATTTTCTTCTGCGCGCGATCCAGCCCGCTCATGCGGCCCAGCTGGAACTCGAAGTGGTTCCATTTCGCCTGGGCAACATAGTTGAGTTCGTCTTCGGAGGAGTTCAGCGACCCGGCCGCGACTTCGTGCAACAGCGGTTTCCAGATATGGGTCAGGTTCGCGTCGACCAGCATCACACTGGCCGTGCCACGTTTGCCCAGAGTCTTACCCAGACGGGTAGCCAACTCCAGACCGCCGGCGCCGCCGCCAACGATGACAATACGATGAGTCATGGGGATATCTCGCAAGGCTAAAAGAAATCGGTGCAGTTACCCGAGCGAGCGCGAGGCAGCTCATAGCGTCAAGTAACTGATAAATCGGCTCAACAGGCCCAAACCAATGGTCACTGCCAACACCACCACCAGGAGCATCCACGGCCGGAAAGGCCGGCGCTCGACTCGGTGCTGGGACAGGTGCAGGTACTCTTCGACATGTTTCTGGTCGTCGGGGTTCAGGCGGCTGGTCATATTGGCCTCGTCAGGTAGACGTTGCTGAATGTGTAGAAGCTACAGGCGGATTTAACGAACGTTGAACGGAGCATAGCCGCTGTCCGGGATAGGCTCGACGCTAACCGTGTCGTCCAGGCGAATGATTCCACTTTGTAGCACCCGGGCGGTGATTCCGCCATGGCCGCGAACCGCCTGAAACGTCCCGGGGCCAAGGTTGTTTTGCAGGCGCGCACAAGGCTGGCACCAACCGGTGGTTTCAAAAATCGCCTGGCCGATTTTGAAGCGTCGGCCCTTGAGGCTGAACAGGTTGATCCCGCTGACGACCAGGTTGCGCCGCAACTCGTTGGGCAACACAGGCTGATCGTCCGGTCGGCCCAGCAGCGAACTGATCACCGCCAGGTGTTCCCACTGAATCAGTGTCACTTGCCGCGCATTGCGTACGCCGGGGCGCGCGCGATCCCCGGTCAAACCCGCTTCGAGCCGGGCTTCCACGGCGTCCAGTTCGATCATTGGCACATGGGGCTGCGGACGCACGCCAATCCAGCGCACGCGACCGATTTGCGGGACGTCGGCAATCAGTTCCTGCAATGGGCTCACAGGCTGATACCGACGTCGAACACAATGCTGCGCCCGAGGTTGCTGCGCAGAAAATCCGGCGCATCCGGGTGCGCGAACAGCACGCGGGCGAAGGTCGGGCCGACAAGCGATAACGAACGCCATCCCTGGCGCAGGTATTCGGTGGGCGGCGGAAAGTGGCTGTTGAGGTCTAGTACTTCGCGCTTGAGACTAGCGAAAGCGATGATGTCCAGTTCACCCAGATCCATGCCGCGTTCTTTGTAGTTGTGCGCTTTTTTGCGCAATGTGGGCGCCAGTCTCAGCAGAAATTCATTGGCGGGGATGCGTTTGGGTTTGGCTTCACGCCGCACCAGTTGACTCAGGGAAAACGCGCTGCGCCGGCGTTGCAATTCATCGCGCCATTCGTCGTTCAGGCGTCGGCCTTCATCGAGGACAAAAAACACTTCGAAATTGGCATCGCGAAACAACACGTCCGGTGGCTCCCCGGCGGGGGCGAATTCTTCGGTGCGGTAGGGAATGTTCAAGCCTTGCAACAGGCGCTGGCAAACCCAACGCTCGCGCTCCCATTTGCGGGCATTGGACAGGAACGCGTTGGCTTGCTCGGCCGCGATGGTCAGCAGGCGTAAATAATCTGAGTCATCCATAGGCCCAAGCTTAGCGTTCAAATGCGACAAGCAGAAAGCATTGCATCAGATGGAGCGACTTTTACGCCGGTGTAGACTGCGTGGGCAGAGCGTTCATCTCACAAGGAGTCTGCGGTGGAGTTCAAGAGGTTCGCGACATGATCGGCGCCGAGTTGCTTTCACCCGAAACGTTGACAGTTGGCTGGCTGATTTTTGTGCCCGCAGTGCTGTGGGCGATGTGGCGCGCGCCGTGGGTCGAGTTGTTCAGCGATAGCCGTCGTCAGCATCTGCTGTTTGGCACGGTGTTCGCGCTGTTCATGTTGTGGCTGGTGCGGCGGTACTTCGATACCGGCGTGTCGTATCACTTCATCGGTTTGACCGCCGTTACCTTGTTGCTCGACTGGCCACTGGCGATCCTCGGTGCGCTGGTGGCGCAAGGCGGGCTGGTGCTGCTGGGGCGGCAGGACCTGGCGGCCGTCGGGGTCAACGGGACGTTGTTCATTTTGCTGCCGGTGCTGGTGACCGAATGCTGCGCGATCCTTGTGGAGCGCGCGCAACCGCGTAATCCCTTTGTGTATATCTTCGTTTCCGGGTTCTTTGCCGCGGCGCTCTCGGCGTTGTTGTGCCTGCTGCTGGCGCTGACGTTGTTGTGGTTCGACGAGCGTTTCGAGATGCCGTACTGGCTGGAGGATTTCGTCGGTTATCTGTGGCTGCTGATTTTCCCGGAGGCGTTTATCAACGGCATGGTGGTCAGCGCACTGGTGGTGTTCAGCCCCGAATGGCTCGAAACGTTCAACCGCACGCGCTACCTGTCGGCGCCCTGGAAGGACGACGATCCCAAGTCGTGATCCATATCAAATCAGCCCGGCGCTGACGCGACCATGCTCGGCAAAACCTTCAGGAGCATCGGCATGAGTGTCTACGAGTGGGCAAGGCAGGAGTTGCGTCAGAGTCTGGATGCGGCGCAGGAAGTTGGATTTGATCCGGGGTTGAGCGTGCGCGCCATGCTCAGCGCGGTGGTGCAGCACAGCAAAACCCTGCGCAGCGCCGAAGACCTGGCCGACGAGTTGCGTTTTCTCGCGGAAAACCTCGATGACAGCCAGGACTACGGCTTTATGCGGCCCTGAGCATCAGTGACGCGGTTCGAAGTCTTCGCTGAACAGATCGTCTTCGGCATCCGGGCTGACCGGAATCTTGTGTTCTTCCGACGCCCAGGCACCCAGGTCGATCAGTTTGCACCGGTCTGAGCAGAAAGGCCGGAACGTGCTGTCGGCGCTCCATTCAACGGGGGCGCCACAGGTTGGGCAGGTGACGACAGGGGGTTGGCTCATGACTGGCCTCCACGCAAAGTAAGGTAAAAGTGATGCAGGCGTTCGACCTCGCTGTGCAGCCAGGCGAGGTCGCGGTCGTTGACCACCACATCGTCGGCGCGGCTCACGCGATTCTCGCGGCTGGACTGGGCCTTGAGGATCGCCTGAACCAGTTGTTCGCTGGTCTGGTCACGCCGCAGGGTGCGTTCGATTTGCAGTTGTTCAGGGGCATCGATGACCAGAATCCGTTGGGTCATGGCGCACTGCCCGGATTCGATCAACAGCGGCGACACCAGAATCGCGTAAGGCGATTGTGCCTTGCCCAGGTGTTCGGCTATTTCCTCGCCGATCAGCGGATGCAGCAGCGCTTCGAGCCAGCGGCGTTCCTCCGGCACCTCGAAGATCAGTGTGCGCAATGCGCCGCGATCCAGTTGCCCGTCGGCTTGCAACACGCCGGGGCCGAAGTGTTCGGCGATTTGTGCCAGTGCCGGGCGACCCGGTTCCACCACCCAGCGCGCGGCGTGGTCGGCGTCGACCACGTGTACGCCAAGGTCGATAAAGTGCTGCGCAGCCGCACTTTTGCCGCTGCCAATGCCGCCGGTGAGGCCGAGAATCCAGGGTTTTTCCACAGGGGTATTCATTTCAAACCGACAAACTGCCAATAGAAGTCGGTTATTTGACCACCCCAGAGCAAGGCAATCCAGCCGGCAATTGCCAGGTAGGGGCCGAAGGGGATCGGGGTCGACATTTTCGCGTCGCGCAGGCGCAGCAAAATCACCCCGAGAATGGCGCCCACCAACGATGACAACAGAATGGTCAGTGGCACTATCTGCCAGCCGCCCCACGCGCCGAGCATCGCCAGTAATTTGAAATCGCCCTGACCGATGCCGTCCTTGCCGGTGATCAGCTTGAACAGCCAGAACACCGACCACAGCAGCATGTAACCGGCAATCGCGCCCCACAGTGCGTCCTGCAACGGCACGAACAGCCCGAAACTGTTGACGATCAGCCCCAGCCACAACAGTGGCAGCACCAGCAGGTCCGGCAGCAGTTGATGCTCGGCGTCGATCAGGCTCATCGCCAGCAGGCCCCAGCTCAACACCAGCACCATGCAGGCCGGCCAACCGAAACCGAAGTGCCAGGCAACAAAGGCGCTGAGCACGCCGCATGCCAGTTCGGTCAGCGGATAACGTTTGCTGATCGGCGCCGCGCAGTTCGAACAGCGGCCGCGTAAAAAAACATAACTGAGCAGCGGAATGTTTTCCCACGCACGAATCCGGTGGGCGCAGTGTGGGCACTGGGAGTGCGGCAGCATCAGGTTGTAGACCGGGCCGGGTGCTTCGGGTGGCAGGCCCAGCACGTCGTGGGCTTGCCGTCGCCATTCGCGGTCGAGCATCTTCGGCAGGCGCCACACCACGACATTGAGGAAGCTGCCGAGCAGCAGGCCGACCACCAAGGCAATTGCCACGAAGACCAGCGGGTAGACGGTCAGAATTTCATTCACAGGCATGTCAGATCGCCGAGCCGAGCTGGAAGATGGGCAGGTACATCGCAACCACCAGGCCGCCGACGATAACACCCAGTACCACCATGATGAACGGCTCCATCAGGCTGGTGAGGTTGTCGACCATGTTGTCCACTTCGTCCTCGTAGAAACTCGCCACTTTGTCGAGCATGTCGTCCAGTGCGCCGGACTCCTCGCCAATGGCCGTCATCTGAATCGCCATGTTGGGGAAGATACCCGATGCACGCATCGAGAAATTCAGCTGCATGCCGGTCGACACGTCCTGCTTGATCCGCAGCACCGCACGCTTGAAAACAATGTTGCCCGTCGCGCCCGCCACTGAGTCCAGTGCTTCGACCAAAGGCACGCCAGCGGCGAACGTCGTCGATAGCGTGCGTGCAAAACGGGCCACGGCCGACTTGTACATCAGCGTGCCAATCAGCGGCAGCTTCAGCAGCCAGGTGTCCATTCGGTCGCGAAAGCCCTGGGACGTCTTGAAGGCATGACGAAAACCGAAAATGGCCGCCACCAGCGCGCCGAGCATGGCCCACCACCAGTGCTGCATGAATTCCGACAGGCCAATGACCATCACCGTGAAGGCCGGCAATTCAGCCCCGAAACCCTTGAATACCGACTCGAATTGCGGCACCACTTTCACCAGCAGAATCCCGGTGACAATGATCGCGACGAATACCACGGCCATGGGGTAAGTCATGGCTTTCTTGATTTTGGCCTTGAGCGCTTCGCTCTTTTCCTTATAGGTCGCCACCCGTTCCAGCAGGGTGTCGAGGGCGCCGGCGTGCTCGCCGGCGTCCACCAGGTTGCAATAGAGCTCATCGAAATACTGCGGCTTCTTGCGCAACGACGCGGCGAAGCTGTTACCCGCCGCGACTTCCTGTTTCACCTCGTCCACCAGTTTGCGCATGGCCGGGTTATCGAAGCCTTCGCCGATGATGTCGAACGACTGCAGCAACGGCACGCCGGCCTTCATCATGGTCGCCATCTGCCGGGTGAACAGGGCGATTTCCTGAGCCTTGACGCGTTTGCCAAAACTGAAAATCGAGGCGGATTTCTTGCGTACCCGGCCGGGATTGATGCCTTGCTTGCGCAGTTGAGCCTTGATCAACGCCGGGTTCTGGCCGCTCAGCTCGCCAGTCATTTTCGTGCCTTTGCGGTCCGTGCCTTCCCAGGCGTAGACGCTGATTTTTGCCGCTTTGACCGCCATGTTCAGTCCTTGGTGACCCGGTTGATTTCTTCAAGGCTGGTGACGCCTTGCATGGCCTTGATCAGGCCCGAAGTGCGCAAGTCGTTGAAGCCGTCCTTGCGCATCTGGATGTCGATTTCCAGTGAGTTGCCTTCGGCCATGATCAGCCGTTGCAGGTCCGGGGTATTGCGCACCACTTCGTAGATCCCGACACGGCCCTTGTAGCCGCCGTTGCATTGGTCGCAACCGACCGGCTCATAGATCGTGAACGAGCCGATGCGTGCTTCGGGGAAGCCTTCCTTGATCAGTGCCTCGCGGGGGATTTCGATAGGTTTCTTGCAGTGGCTGCACAGCTTGCGCGCCAGGCGCTGGGCGATGATCAGCGTCACCGAGGTCGCAATGTTGAAACCCTGGATGCCCATGTTATGCAGGCGAGTCAGGGTTTCGGCGGCGCTGTTGGTGTGCAGCGTGGACAGCACCATGTGCCCGGTCTGCGCCGCTTTGATGGCGATTTCGGCGGTTTCGAGGTCGCGGATCTCGCCGACCATGATCACGTCCGGGTCCTGGCGCAGAAACGAGCGCAGCGCCTGGGCAAAGTCCAGCCCCTGCCTGGGATTGACGTTGACCTGGTTGATGCCTTCCATGTTGATTTCCACCGGGTCTTCGGCGGTGGAGATGTTGATGTCCACGGTGTTGAGGATATTCAGGCCGGTGTAGAGCGACACGGTTTTACCGGAACCGGTTGGCCCGGTGACCAGAATCATCCCTTGTGGCTGCTTGAGCGCGGCCATGTACAAGGCTTTCTGTTCCGGCTCGTAGCCGAGGGCATCGATGCCCATCTGCGCGCTGGACGGGTCGAGGATCCGGATCACCACTTTCTCGCCCCACAGGGTCGGCAGGGTGTTGACCCGGAAGTCGATGGATTTGCTCTTGGACAGGCGCATCTTGATCCGCCCGTCCTGGGGTTTTCGCCGCTCGGAAATGTCGAGGCTGGCCATGACTTTCAACCGCGCCGCAATGCGCCCGGCCAGTTGAATGGGCGGCTTGGCGACTTCGCGCAGCATGCCGTCGGTGCGCATCCGCACGCGGTAGGTTTTCTCGTAGGGTTCGAAGTGCAAGTCCGAGGAGCCGCTTTTGATCGCATCGAGCAGCATCTTGTGGACGAAGCGCACCACGGGGGCGTCATCGGCGTCCTGCCCGGCGATGGCGTCCTGGTTTCTGTCATCGCCTGACTCGATATCGAACCCGTCAAGATCGACATCGGCCATTTCTTCGAGGCCGGTGGAATGGCTGTCGAAGAATTTCTCGATGGCATCGCTGAGCTTGTCGTCCTCCACCAGAATGGCTTCGGTGTTCAACCCGGTGCTGAACTGGATGTCGTTGATGGCTTGATGATTGGTCGGGTCGGAAACACCGACGAACAGCTTGTTGCCGCGCCGCCAGAGGGGCAGGGCGTGGTGCTGGCGAATCAGCTTTTCGCTGACCAGGCCTTTGGGTTGGGTTTCCTTGTCCAGGCAATTAAGGTCAAGCAGCGCCATGCCGAAGTGCTCGGAGGCAATCTCGGCCAGTTCACGGCTCTTCGCCAGTTTGTTCTGCACCAGGTAGCTGACCAGCGAGATCCGGTTGCGTTGGGCTTGCTGAGACGCCTGTTGCGCGGTTTTGTCAGTGAGCAATTCGGCCAGGACCAATTGCTTGGCCAGACCGCTAAGGGCGATGTCGTTCATTGGGATACCGGACGCAGACAGTTCATGACTTATAGCCTAGTCAAGGAGCTGAGCCAAACCAGCGCGCTTCAAGTGACAAAAAGTGTCAGATAGTGCGGATTCTGCGGGCAGGAACCGGTCTGGCGCGCGCCTCGCGCCCCGGCCACAGGGGGCGGGCGGTTTGGCATGGGCTGTGCTGCGGCTAATTCAGATCATGAGATTTCGACTCATGCATGGAGCTTGTCTATGAATACTCAGAAAGGTTTCACCCTTATCGAACTGCTGATCGTGGTGGCGATCATCGGGATTCTGGCGACGTTTGCATTGCCGGCGTATTCCAAATATCAGGCGAAGGCCAAGGTGACGGCTGGCCTGGCAGAAATATCGGCGTTGAAAGTACCGTTTGAAGATCTGATGAATAACGGCACCAGCCCGACCACCGTGGCGGGAATTGGTGGGACTAGCCCAACCTCAAACTGCACGCTGACGGCTTCCGGAACAGCCACCGATGGCACAGGCAGCATTGTTTGTACGATCCTTAACGCGCCTGCACCGGTTTTAGGCAAGACCATCACCCTGTCGCGCACGACCGCTGGCTGGACGTGCGCCACTACCGCTCAGCAGGACTACGCGCCTAAAGGTTGCACCGGTTCCGCTACCTGATACTGACGTCGTTTATGCAAGCCAAAACCCCGCGGAAATCCGCGGGGTTTTTTATTTCTTCAGCGAATTCTCCATAAATAAGAAAATCCCCGACAATTCATGGCCTTAGGCCCACACCAAAACCTGCAACTTGCATGTCGATAAAATCAAACTCATGCATTTTGCATGATTCCGAAAATCAGCCATTTTTTTAAGTTGCTGATTTATAAGGATTTATACCTGTTTTGAAAGTTGGCACAGCGTTCGCAATATACCCAGTAACCCTGCTGACAAGACACGCAGCAGACTTTCTAGAAAAACAGGAGTTACTCGTATGAAGAAGTTCGCTATCGCTGCCGCTACTGCAACCGCGCTGACCCTGACCATGGCCAACGCAGCCTTCGCACAGACCCAAACCACCCAAGCCCCGATGACATTGGCGGCCGGTGAAGTGGCCAAGGCAAAAGAAACCACTTCTGATACTTGGATCACTACCAAAGTCAAAAGCGACCTGGTCACCGAAAAAGGCATTCCTGGCACCGACATCAAAGTCGAAACCAACAAAGGCGTTGTATCGCTGTCGTCGACTGTAGCCGTGACTGAAGCGCAGAAAACCACCGCCGTTGCGATCACCAAGAAAATCAAAGGCGTCAAAGCGGTCTCCGCTGACGGCCTGAAAGCCGAGTAAGGCAAGACTTCTCGCCTGGACCGGGAGAAGGCGTGGCAGACGGGCCGAGCAATACGCCTGCCGCCTCAGGAGAGTTCATGCGAAGGCCACAAGGATGTGGCCATTACAGGCCCCGGCATTCGTGTCGGGGCCTGTTCTATTGTGGCGACACAAAAAATCCAACTGTGGGAGCGGGTGAATTCAACTCCCGCGTTTGCTGGTGATCTGTCTCAGGCGATTGCCTTCGAACCGCAGGTATTGATACATCCCGCTATTGGGCCCGTAGGTCCATTCCTCCACCTGAAACTCTTCCCGGCGATTGGCACTTTTCTTGTAGCCCAACAGATCGCGGCTGGCGGGCTCTCCACACTTCTGCAATACCTCGCTCGACCGGTCGCCAACGCTGACCAACGCGCTGCCACAGCGCAGGGTATCTGCCGCCGAGGCCTGACTGGCGGCCATCGCCAGAGCCAGGCCGATCATCAATTGTCTGAGCATCACTCGGCATCCAGGTGCAGCGGTGTCACTACCCGGCCGTCACTTTGCGCTTCGCCCAGGCTGGCATCGATGAAGTACACGCGGTCATCGGCCAACTGGGCCTTGTCGACCAGGTAATCCTTGATGCTGCTGGCGCGGTCCTGACCCAACTGCCGCAACAGCACGTCGCTGGAACTCCAGAACTTGATCACGTCGGCACGCATCTTCGCGGTGCGTTCTTCCTTGCCCAGATCCTTCCAGTCGGCGGGCGGCTGGGTTTTCAGACGGGTGCGATAGATGCCTTCCAGCAGCGGACCTTTTTCGCTATCCGGCACCTGAATCAATGACGCCTGGGCCGGCACCTTGTCGCCGCGACGCTGGAGCATTTTGTAGTAGTTGTACTGGTATTCGCGTTCCAGGCGTTGCTCGGCAATCAATGGGCCGTCGCTGCTGGCAGCGGCAGTACCTTCGATTTCCAGGCGCAGGGCCGGACGTTCCTTGAGCGCCTGGGACAGCTTGATCAGCGAACCCTCGGCGTCTTTGCTCAGGTCGCTTGAGCCCGGCGCAAACGAGACCGTGCCCAGGTCTTGCGAACCACCGCCACTGATCAGGCCGCCAATCATTTTGAACGGCGCGGCGGCGGCTTTCACGATGAGGTTGCGCAGGGTCTGCCAGACAATCGGCATCACGCTGAACTGCGGGTTGTTCAGGTCACCGGTGACCGGCAGCTCGATGGAAATCTTGCCATCGACGTCCTTGAGCAGCGCGATTGCCAGTTTCAACGGCAGGCTGACCGCGTCCGGGCTGTCGACTTTTTCACCCAGTTGCAGCTGTTCGATCACCACTTTGTTTTCAGCTTTGAGCTGGCCTTTGGTGATCAGGTAATGCAGGTCGAGATTGAGCCGGCCCTTGCGGATGCGATACCCGGCGAACTTGCCGGAGTAGGGCGTCAGCGTGGTCAGCTCGACCCGTTTGAAACTGGTGGCGATGTCGAGGCTGGCCATCGGGTCGAACGGGTTGACCGCGCCCTTGATGGTCACCGGCGCATAACGGTCGACCTTGCCATTGATGTCGACGCTTGCCGGTTTCGCCTGACGGCTGTCGATGGTGCCGATCTGCCCGTTGAGCTGCTGCACGGCGGTGGCGAAGTTCGGTGTCAGGCTGAAATCGGCGAAGTTGGCCGAGCCGTCATTGATGGCAATGCCGCCAATGTGAATACCCAGCGGTTTGTCCTTGCTCGCCGGTTTGGCCGCTGCGGTTTTGGCGCCGGAGTCGGCCGGTTGCGGAATCAGCAGGTCGTCGATATTGGTGGTGCGGTCATCGTTGATCATGAAGCGCACATACGGCTGGAACAGGTTGACCTTGTCGATCGACAGGCTGTCGCCGTGTTGATAATTCAAGCCTTCGACCACCAGTTGCTGCCACTTGAGGAAGTCGCGGGTTTTCAGGGTGTCGAGGGTGTGCAATTGATCGACCTGAGCGCGACCGGTGACGCTGAATGCCAACGGCTCGGTGCTTTTCAGGTCCACCGCCAGGTCGCTGCCGAGCATGCCGCTGCGCAGTTCCAGGCGAATAAACGGGTTGATGTAGGACTGGGCGACACGCAGGTCGATGTCTTTGGTCTGCACGTTGAGTCGGGCGCTGACCGGCGCCAGATTGACCACGCCTTCGGCCGTGAGCTTGCCTTGCTTGCCCAGGCCGGTGTCGAGCTTCAGATTGAAGGGCGAGCCATTGAGGCTGTCGAAATTTTGCAGGTCCAGGTTCAGCGGGCCAACTTCCAGGGCAACCGCGGGCTGCGCCTTGCGATCCGCCAGATGCACTTGGTAATCGCGCAGTTGCACGTCTTTGAGCAGCACTTGCCACGGTTTGCTCGGGGCGGCGGGCTCCTTCGGCGAGTCCGCTGCTGCCGGCGTGCTGGGCGGTTCGGCGGCGGCTTTGGCGGCTGGTTTCGTCGGTTGGCTGGCGAACAGTTTCTGCCAGTCGAGTTGCCCGTCGGCTTCGAGTGCGGCCCAGGTTTCCAGTTTGTTGCTGCGGATCTTGCCGACCACCACTTGTTGCCTGGCCAGGTCTACGGTTGTGTCGCTGACGTCCAGCCGTTCGAGGTTGACCAGCGGCCGACCATCCGGGGCCTTGATGGCGAAGGGGGCGACGCTGACGGCGACATTGCTCAGCAGCAGTTCGGTGTCCTTCGACAAATTGAGTTTGTAATCGGTACTGAAGCTCAAGACCCCGCGTTCAAGGTCCAGTGGCACCGCGTCACGCACATACGGCCAGAAGGCTTTCATCTGGCCGTCGGTGATTTTCAACTTACCTTCGGAGGCGATCGGGATCAGGCTGAAGTTGCCGGTCCAGTCGATCTGCCCACCGGCCGGGCCGACGGCGACCAGGGTCATGTCGGCGTTGTCATCGGGCAGGGTGCTGAGGTTGTTCAGCTCGAAGTCGAGTTTGTCGTAGATGAATTCGATTGGTGTGCTGGGACGCGCATCCAGAAAATGCACGGCCCCGCCGGCCAGTTTGATGCGCTCGATGCGCATCGGGAACGGTTTGGCGTTGGGGTCGGCCGGGGTGGGTTCGCTGGCGGGGATTTTGAACAGCGCGAGCAGGTTGAGTTTGCCTTCCTTGTCGAAGAGGATTTCGGTCTTGGGTTTGTCCAGTTCGATGTCGGACAGGTGCAGTGCCTTGGTCCACAGGCTGTCGATCTGCAAGTTGGCGTACAGGCGTTCAAAACCGACCTGTTCCTTGCCCGGCTCGCCGATGATCAGGCCCCACAGCGTCACTTCGAGGGTGAAGGGGTTGAGTTCGATCCGCGAGATCGTCGCGGGCACCGTGGCGTAGTTGGCCAGTTGTTGGTTGGCAACCCGCAACGCGATGCCCGGCAATATCAGAAACCCCAGCAGGCTGTAGAGGGCCAGAGCAGTCAACAAGGCGCCGATAGCGCGAATCAATCCTTTGGGCATGTGCGGCTTCATCTGTCTGAATCGGAGTGCGTTGGAGTATGGCACGCGAATCCGGTTCCGAAGTGCTCGGGCCTTATAGGATTAATCTGAATCTGCGGTGGGGCCTCAGAGCTGAAGAATCAGGGTCTTCAGCGGTGGCTGTTGATCCATGGACGGAAAATCGGCGCCCGGTTTCATTACTGTCCACTCGCGCACTGGGCGACCGGCCTTCTCGGCGCAACGCAAAACCTGTTCGCGCCAGTCATCCATGCTGACTTTTGCCAGGTTGTTGCAGCAGATCAGCACGCCATTGTCGGCGGTGGTCAGCAGTGCCGGTTTGAGCAGGCTTTGGTAGTCGCGCAGCAGGTCGACGGTGCCGAACGCGCTCTTGGCCCAGGCCGGCGGATCGAGCAGCACCAGATCGTACTGACGCTGTTCCAGGCGCTGGTAACTCGGCAGTTTCTGCCCGCGACGCTGGCTGATCGGCAAACCGGCCAGTTGGCGGATCGCCGGGAAATAATCGGATTGAATGAACTCCATGGCCGGCAACTGCGCATTCAGCAGACCGTTTTCACGACCGACCGCGAGGTTACCTTCGGCGAAATCCAGGTTGCACACCTCACGCGCACCACCGGCCGCAGCACACAGGCCGACGCCGCAGGTGTAGGCAAACAGGTTCAGCACGCTTTTGTCTTTGCTGTGCGCCTTGACCCAGCCACGGGTGTTGCGCAGGTCGAGGAACAGCAGCGGATCTTGCCCGGCATGACGGCCGCGAACCCGGTAGTTGAGGCCCCATTCGTGGCCGACCAGATCCTGCAGCGCGGCTTCGTCGGCGCGGTAAACGGTGTCTTCGCGGTCGATGCGCGAGTTGCCACGGGAGCGATCGTTGTAAACCAGCAGCGTGTCCACGCCCAAGTGTTGATTGACGGTCGCGTGCAGTTGCAGCAGCGCCTCGCGTTCCAGCGACTGGTGAAAGCTTTGCACCAGCAGTTGCGGGCCGTAGCGGTCGATGGTCAGGCCGCTGGCGCCTTCCTGGCTGCCGTGGAACAGGCGATAGCAATCGGTGCCCTGCTGATGCAGCTCGGCAAGCAGGTCCTGACGATGTTCAAGGGCGGCGAGAAGCGCCTGATTCAAGGAAGACATGCTGGGCGCCTTGCAGGAGGGAATTTGGCGCGGGAGTTTAACACTGTGGCCAGAGGGATTACCTGTGGTGGAGGAGACTACATGTGAGGGGGCTTGCCTGTGGCGAGGGGGCTTGCCCCCGTTCCAGTGCGCAGCACTGGCAGGATTTCAGCAGCGCTCGAGATTTAGGGGCCGCTTCGCAGCCCAACGGGGGCAAGCCCCCTCGCCACAGGCAAGCCCCCTCGCCACAGACAAGCCCCCTTTCCACAGGCAAGCCCCCTTTCCACGGGCAAGCCCCCTTACCACAGGCAAGCCCCCTAGCCACAAGGGGCGGTTATGTCAGCAGACCCATCCGCCGCTTGGCCCGCTGCACCGAGCCATTGCGCACCGCCCAGCGCAGCATCGGCGCGCTGCGGTTGACGCTGGCTCGGATCAGTTTGCGTTGCAGCGGGCTTTGGCGAACGCCGAGCAGGTCACTGGCCCAGTCCGGCAGCAAATCGATCCCGGCCTGCATCATCAAGCCGCCGAAAGGCTTGGCCAGCCGACTCGGTGACGGCGCATTCAACAACAGACGCAACACTTCCCGACTGCGCCCGTCGCACAGCAATTGTGGGCGAATGCGCTCAAGGTAATCGGCGATTTCCTGCCGCGAACGCGGCACATCACGGGCGCCCAGACGCTCGGCGACCAGCGCGATTTCGCCGTAGTAACGGTCCTGATCGGCCAGCGACAAACGCGGATTGCGGTAGCGCACATGCGCGGCGAGGAAGTTGCTGACTTCGGCGACGTGCACCCAGGTCAGCAAGTCAGGATCGCTGGCGGCATACGGCCGGCCATCCGGCGCCGTGCCGGTCACTTGCAGGTGGATGGTGCGAACCTTCTCGATCAGCCAGTCGGCATCTTTGCGCGAGCCGAACGTGGTGCCGGAAATGAACTGCCCGGTGCGGCGCAAGCGCCCGAGCATGTCCTCGCGAAAATTCGAATGGTCCCAGACCCCGGCGAGTGCCAAGGGGTGCAGGGCTTGCAGCATCAACGCGCTGATACCGCCGATGAGCATGCTGCTAAAGTCGCCATGCACCTGCCAACTGACTGAATCGGGGCCGAACAGCCCGGGATCGCCCTTGGGGTTCTCCAGGTCGAGCTGGCCGAGGGACAGACCGGTCAGGCTCATGATCTGGGTTTCGATGCGGGTACGGATGAATTCCATGGCGACTCGGTGGTGAGAAGAGGGCGCGGCCAGTGCTGACCGCGCAGGGCTTACTGGTTCAGACGGGTGTCGATCAATCCTTGAACCACGCTCGGGTCGGCAAGCGTCGAGGTGTCGCCCAGGCTGTCCAGTTCGTTGCAGGCGATCTTGCGCAGAATGCGCCGCATGATCTTGCCTGAGCGGGTTTTCGGCAAGGCCGGCGCCCACTGGATCAAATCCGGTTTGGCGAAGCTGCCGATTTCCTTGCTGACATGGGCCAACAGTTCTTTCTTCAACTCGTCGTTGGGTACGGCGCCGTTCATGGGCGTGACGAAGGCATAGATGCCCTGGCCTTTGACGTCGTGGGGGTAACCGACCACGGCCGCCTCGGCGATGCTGTCGTGCAGCACCAGCGCGCTTTCGACCTCGGCGGTGCCGATGCGGTGGCCGGAGACGTTGATCACGTCGTCGATGCGCCCGGTGATCCAGTAATCGCCGTCCTCGTCGCGCCGGGCGCCATCGCCGGTGAAGTAGTAACCGGGGTAGGGCTTGAAGTAGGTGTCGATCATCCGTTGCGGGTCGCCGTAGACGCTGCGGATCTGCGCCGGCCAACTGGATTTGATCGCCAGCACGCCGCTGCCGGCGCCTTTGATTTCCTTGCCGGTTTCATCGAGCAGCACCGGTTGCACGCCGAACATCGGTTGCGTGGCGCAGCCCGGTTTAATCCGTTGCGCGCTCACCAGCGGGCTGAGCATGATGCCGCCGGTTTCGGTCTGCCACCAGGTGTCGACGATCGGGCAGCGCTGTTCGCCGACGATGTTGAAGTACCAATCCCACGCTTCCGGGTTGATCGGCTCACCGACGCTGCCGAGTAATCTGAGGCTCGCGCGGGACGTTTCCTTCAGTGGTTGCGGGCCTTCGCGCATCAAGGCGCGCAGGGCGGTGGGGGCGGTGTAGAAAATGTTGACGTGGTGTTTGTCGATCACCTGCCAGAAGCGCGAGCTGCTCGGGTAGCTGGGCACGCCTTCGAAGATCAGCGTGGTCGCGCCGTTGGCCAACGGGCCATAGACGATGTAACTGTGGCCGGTGACCCAGCCGACATCGGCGGTGCACCAGAAGACTTCACCGTTGCGGTAGTCGAGCACGTACTTGAAGGTCATCGCCGCTTGCAGCAAGTAACCGCCGGTGGTGTGCAGCACGCCTTTGGGTTTGCCGGTGCTGCCGGAGGTGTAAAGGATGAACAGCGGGTCTTCGGCGTCCATCGGTTCGGGCGGGCAATCGTCACTGACCTCGCGCAATGCCTGGTGATACCAGAGGTCGCGACCTTCGACCCAGTTCACGTCGCCCTGGGTGCGCTCGACCACGATGACGCTGCTGACATCCGGGCAACTGTGCAGGGCCTTGTCGACGTTCGCTTTGAGCGGGACGAATTTACCGCCGCGCACGCCTTCATCGGCGGTGATCACGGTGCGGCAGTCGGCATCGAGAATCCGGTCGCGCAGCGAGTCCGGCGAAAACCCGCCGAACACCACCGAGTGCACCGCGCCGATCCGTGTGCAGGCGAGCATCGCGTAGGCGGCTTCGGGGATCATCGGCATGTAAATGCACACGCGGTCGCCCTTTTTTACGCCACGGCTTTTGAGCACGTTGGCCAGGCGGCAGACATGGTGATGAAGTTTTTTGTAGGTGATTTGCGCCGATTCGGCCGGGTCGTCGCCTTCCCAGATGATCGCGATCTGGTCGCCGCGCTGTTCCAGATGACGGTCGATGCAGTTGTAGCTGACGTTCAACCGGCCGCCGGCAAACCAGCTGGCCTCACCGGTTTTCAGGTCATAGCGCTGGACGGTTTGCCACGGCGTGCTCCAGTCGAGGAAGCGCGTGGCCTGTTCGGCCCAGAAGGTGCTGGGGTGTTCAATGGATTGGCGGTACAGGCGCTGATAGTCGTCTTGACTCAAGTGTGCAGCCCGGCGGACGGCATCGGCTTCGGGGAACGTGCTGATATCGAACATGACGGTTCCTTATTCTTGTTTTGCGACAAGTAACAAAGATGCGCCGAGAGACCAACGTGTTCAAGTCATGCGCAAAGCAACTGTGGGAGCGGGCTTGCTCGCGAAGGGGGCAGGTCAGTCAACTCGATGCTGAATGATCCACCGCTTTCGCGAGCAAGCCCGCTCCCACAGGGTAGAGCCGTGTGGCGTTAGATCACCCGCGATGACGGCCGCGGAAGTAGTTGATCAAGCCTTGGGTGGAGGCATCGTCAGCCGGGGTTTCTTCGCTGCCGACCAGGCGGTTGTAAACGCCTTTGCCCAACTCTTTGCCCAACTCCACGCCCCACTGGTCGAAGGCGTTGATGCCCCAGACCACGCTTTGCACGAAGACTTTGTGTTCGTACATCGCCACCAGTGCGCCGAGGCGACGCGGGCTGATGCGCTCGACCACCAGGGTGTTGCTCGGACGGTTGCCCGGGATCACCTTGTGCGGCGCGAGCTTATGCACTTCTTCTTCGCTCAAGCCTTTGTCGCGCAGCTCGGTTTCAGCTTCGGCAAGGGTCTTGCCGAGCATCAGTGCCTGGCTTTGCGACAAGCAGTTGGCGTACAGCCACTGGTGGTGATCGGACACCGGGTTGAAGCTGACAATCGGCACGATGAAGTCAGCCGGAATCAGCTGGGTGCCCTGGTGCAGCAACTGGTGGTAAGCGTGCTGACCGTTGCAGCCGACGCCGCCCCAGATCACCGGACCCGTGTCGGTGGACACCGGGGTGCCGTCCTGACGCACGCTCTTGCCGTTGGATTCCATGTCCAGCTGTTGCAAGTGCTTGGTGATGTTGCGCAGGTAGTGGTCGTACGGCAGGATCGCGTGACTTTGCGCGCCCCAGAAGTTGCCGTACCAGACACCGAGCAACGCCAGCAGCACCGGCATGTTCTGTTCGAATGGCGCGCTCTGGAAATGCTGGTCCATGGTGTAGGCACCGGACAGCAATTCCTTGAAGTTGGACATGCCGATGGCCAGGGCAATCGGCAGACCGATGGCCGACCACAGCGAGTAACGCCCGCCGACCCAGTCCCACATCGGGAAAATGTTTTCTTCGCGAATACCGAAGGCCACTGCCGCCGCGTTGTTGCTGGAAACCGCGATGAAGTGACGATACAGCTCGGCTTCCGAACCGCCCTGAGCCAGGTACCAGGCGCGCGCGGCCTGGGCGTTTTTCAGGGTTTCGAGGGTGTTGAAGGATTTCGACGAGACGATGAACAGCGTGGTCTCGGCGCGCAGCTTCATGGTCAGTTCGTGGAACTCACTGCCATCGATATTCGCCAGGTAATGGCAGCGCACGCCTTTCTGGGCGTAGGACAACAGCGCTTCCGAGACCAGTTCCGGCCCCAGGAACGAACCACCGATGCCGATGTTCACCACGTCGGTGATCGGCTTCTCGGTGTAACCACGCCACAGACCGTCGTGGATCCGGCCCACGAGGTCGGTGATCTGGTTCAACACTTTGTGTACTTCGGGCATCACGTTGACGCCGTTGACCGAGAGCTTGTCGCCCACTGGACGGCGCAACGCGGTGTGCAGGGCCGGACGACCTTCGGACGAGTTGACGATTTCGCCGTCGAACAGCGCTTTGATCGCGCCCTTGAGGTCGACTTCGTTGGCTAGGCCCACCAGCAGGTCGCGGGTCTGGGCGTTGATCAGGTTTTTCGAGTAATCGAGAAACAGGCCGCAGCTGCTAAGGGTGAATTGCGTGAAACGCTGCGGATCGGCATTAAACGCTTCGCGCATGCTGAAATCCTGCATGGCTTGGCGGTGATCTTTCAACGCCTGCCAAGCGGGCAGGGCGGTCACATCGTGAGGAGTGCGGTAGTACGCCATCGCTGCGGGTTTCCTTTTTACTTGAACGGCCTTTTGAACACTGAAAATACCGGAGCGCTGCGGGAGGGCGTCCGGTCAACTGAGTCGACACGATTTGATGACACAGGGCGAATACAGTAAACCTCGCGCTGCGATCTGTCTTGACTTTGTCTGACCCGTTCCCGGTACTTTTTTGTACATCAGGTCGGGAACGGTCCGACAAACGGAAGAGAGGGCTCGCTCAGGCGACCTGAACCGGGATGGCGTTGCTGGTGTGGCTGAGCTCGTTGCCCGGCGCCATGTAGAGCATGCGCGGCTTGAAATTGAGCAGTTCGGCTTCGCTGTAGTGGGCGTACGCGCAGATGATCACCCGGTCACCGACCTTGGCCTTGTGGGCGGCGGCACCGTTGACCGAGATCATGCGCGAACCTTCTTCACCACGGATGGCGTAGGTGGTGAAGCGCTCGCCGTTGTCGACGTTGTAGATCTGGATCTGCTCGTACTCACGGATCCCGGACAAGTCCAGCCATTCGCCGTCGATGGCGCAAGAACCTTCGTAATCGAGAACTGCGTGGGTGACTTCGGCGCGATGCAGCTTGGCCTTGAGCATGATGGCGTGCATGAGGGTTTTCCCAGGTCGGAATCGAACGGCGGGCAGTTTGCCCGAAGGCTTTGGGGGCGGCAATACAGTCTGCGAGCAGACACAAAAACCAATGTGGAAGCGGGTTTGCTCGGGAAGGCGGTGTGTCAGTCAACATTTAAGCTGAATGACACACCGCCTTCGCGAGCAAGCCCGCTCCCACAGGGGGGTATTGCGGTGTTCAGACGTGCGCGTCGAGGTTCAGGTGCAGGTTGTCGATCAACCGCGTGGTGCCGAGGAACGCGGCCACCAGAATCACCAGGTCCCGGTCTTCCGGGGTCGCCGGGCGCAAGGTCAGCGCCTGACGAATCTCCAGGTAGTCGGTGCGCAAACCGGCTGCTTCGAGCTGTTTAATCTGCGTGTCGATCAGTGTCGGGTAATCCCGTTCGCCCTGTTTAATGGCGTCGGCAATCGACGACAGGGTGCGATAGACCACCGGCGCCACGGCCCGTTGTTGTTCGCTGAGGAAACCGTTGCGCGACGACAGCGCCAAACCATCCGCCGCACGCACGGTCGGTTCGCCAATGATCTGGATCGGCATGTTCAGGTCATGCACCAGCGCCCGGATCACCGCCAGTTGCTGGAAGTCTTTCTGGCCGAAGATCGCCAGGTCCGGCTGGACCATGTTGAACAACTTGCTGACCACCGTCGCCACACCTTCGAAGTGCCCCGGACGACTCGCGCCGCACAGGCCTTCGGACAGTTGCGGCACGCTGACGCGGGTTTGGCCGGTCATGCCATCCGGGTACATTTCCTCGACTGTCGGCGCGAACAGCAAGTGGCAACCGGCCTGGAGCAGTTTTTCCTGGTCGGCGGCCAATGTGCGCGGGTACTTGTCGAGGTCTTCGCCGGCGCCGAATTGCAGCGGGTTGACGAAAATGCTCGCGACCACGAAATCCACCCGTTGCGAGGCTTTGGTGATCAGTGCGACGTGGCCGCTGTGCAAGTTGCCCATGGTCGGCACGAAGCCGATGCGCTTGCCTTCGCTGCGGGCACGGGCCACGGCGGCCCGCAGTTCGCGTACGGTTTTAACGGTGTTCATGCAGAAAATCCGTGTTCGATCCCAGGGAAAGTGGCGGCTTTGACTTCAGCGACGTAGGCGCCGAGTGCCGCTTGAATGTTCGGCTGCCCGGCCATGAAGTTCTTCACGAACTTCGGCACGCGCCCGGTGATGGACAGGCCGAGCATGTCGTGCAAGACCAGCACCTGGCCGTCGGTGGCGCTGCCGGCGCCAATGCCGATCACCGGAATGCCCACTGCCTGGGTTATTTCCTGAGCCAGTTCGCTCGGCACGCATTCCAGCAACAGCATGGCTGCGCCGGCCTGCTCCAGGGCGATGGCGTCGGCACGCATCTGCCGCGCCTGGTTCTCGCTGCGGCCCTGGACTTTGTAGCCACCCAGAATGTTCACCGACTGCGGTGTCAGGCCCATGTGCGCGCACACCGGAATGCCGCGTTCGGCCAGCAGACGGATCGACTCCGCCAGCCACAACGCACCTTCAACCTTGACCATGTGCGCACCGGCCTGCATCAGTACGGCGCTGTTGGCCATGGTTTGTTCAATGGTGGCGTAAGCCATGAACGGCAGGTCGGCGAGAATCAGCGCGTCGGTGTTGCCGCGTTTGACGGCCGCCACGTGATAAGCCATTTCCGCGGTAGTCACCGGCAAGGTGCTGTCGTGACCTTGCAACACCATGCCGAGGGAGTCGCCCACCAGCAGCACTTCGACGCCAGCCTCATTGCAGGCATGGGCGAAGGTCGCGTCATAGCAAGTCAGCATGGTGATTTTTTCACCTTTTTGCTTCAGACCTTGCAGGGTGGTCAGGGTGATGGCTGGCATGAAAAGTTCCTCATTCAGGCGCTGTGGAAACTGCTGCGAGTAACGCGCGTGATTCTTCGTTAAATACAGGCGCACGGTCTGTTGTCGTGCTTGTAAGGCCTGGATTGCGCCCTTCAACGCCGGGTTGGCGGCAACGGGACGCCTATAGTCGTGAGGAGAACTCGGGAAGTCAATTGCGTGTGTTACCGCGATGTTACGTACGGGTTGTTACCGGGGTAACTGATGCGTTTCAGCAGCCGCAGAGCTTGTGTTCGACACAAAACCCCCACAGGAATTAGTGTTGATTTGGGGAAAGGCGTTCGAGGCCGATGAACGGGCACGCGAGCAGTAATTCCTTCAGGGTTCGGCCATCGGCCAACCGCAAATCCGCAGGCGCCAGCTCAGCCAGCGGATACAGCACGAAGGCTCGTTCCTGCAAATGGTAGTGGGGGACTTTGAGGCGCGGTTCGTCGATCAGCCGATCGCCAAACAAGACGATGTCGAGATCCAGCGTGCGGGGGCCCCAGCGTTCAAGACGCTCACGGCCCTGTTCATTCTCGATGGCCTGTAGCGCGTCGAGCAGGTCCAGCGGGGCGAGGGTACTGTCGAGCGCGGCGACCGCGTTGGTATAGCGCGGCTGGCCTGGCAATAAAGAGTCGCTCTGATAGAACGCGGATACGCCGACCAGCCCGCTCTGGGGCAGCCGCGCCAGCGCCTCGACGGCGCTGCGCAATTGTTCGGCGGGGTCAGCCAGATTGCTGCCCATGCCGATGTAGATGCGTTCCATGGATTACTCGCCCGTGGCACTCGGTGCGCCGGCCGCGCGTTTACGCTTGGCGCCACCGCTGCGACGACGTTTGCGCGGAGCGCCGGTGCCGTCTTCCTTGCCGCTGAGGTCGCGAATCATGTCGCGGCGCTCGCTGTCGTTGGCGTCCTGATAGTCCGTCCACCATTCGCCCAGGCCATCGGTCTGCTCGCCGGCGCTTTCACGCAACAGCAGGAAATCGTAACCGGCGCGGAACCGTGGGTTGTCCAGCAACAGGTCGGCGCGCTTGCCGCTGCGGCGGGGCAGACGCTCCTGCATGTCCCATATCTCGCGAATCGGCATGGTGAAACGTTTCGGAATCGCGATCCGCTGGCACTGCTCGGCAATCAACTCGTGCGCCGCTTCCTGCATCGCCGGAATCGGCGGCATGCCACGCTCTTGCAGGCGCAACACACGCGCCGGCAGGGCAGGCCACAACAGCGCCGCAAACAGGAACGCCGGGGTGACCGGTTTGTTCTGCTTGATCCGCAGGTCGGTGTTGATCAGCGCTTCGCTGATCAGGGTGTGGGTGTACGTCGGGTTGTATTCCAGCGCCTCGGCACTGGCCGGGAACAGCGGATCGAACAGCTGCAAGTCGACGAGCATCTCGAAGGTGTCTGCCGCATGCCCGGAAAGGAACAGCTTGAGCACTTCTTCGAACAGGCGGGCCGACGGGATCTCGCGCAGCATCGGCGCCAGATCGCGGATCGGCGCGGCGCTGTGTTTTTCGATGCCGAAATTCAGCTTGGCGGCGAAACGCACGGCCCGCAGCATCCGTACCGGGTCTTCCTGGTAGCGTTGCTTCGGGTCGCCAATCAGGCGGATCAGGTGATTGCGGATGTCGTGCACGCCGTTGGCGTAATCGAGAATGCGCTCGCTGACCGGGTCGTAATACAAGGCGTTGATGGTGAAGTCGCGGCGTTGCGCGTCTTCTTCCAGCGTGCCGTAGACGTTGTCGCGCAGGATACGCCCGCTCTCGTTGCGGGAAGACTGGTTGCTGTCTTCCTCTTCATCGTTTTGCGGGTGGTTGGCGCGGAACGTCGCGACCTCGATGATTTCGCGACCGAAGTGGATATGCACCAGTTTGAAGCGACGGCCGATGATCCGCGCATTACGGAATTCGGCGCGGACCTGTTCAGGTGTGGCGCTGGTAGCGACGTCGAAATCTTTCGGGGTGATGCCGAGCAGCATGTCACGCACACAGCCGCCGACCAGATAAGCCTGGTAGCCGGCGTTCTGCAGGCGTTCGACGATATTCACCGCATAACGGCTGAATTGGGCTTTTTGCAGCGAATGTTGGCCGCTGTTGAGCACTTCAGGCGTACTGCGAATATGTTGCGTATGACGCTTGGGAGAACGGAATGACTGGAACAACTTCTTCAGCATGGGGTGCACTGTTTGAAGGAATGTTCGGCCATAACGAAGAATGACCGCATGATGGGCGGGGATTCTAGCATTTAGTCGGGGGATGGTGTAGGACGCAGCAGATATGAGCTGCAAGCCGCGAGCTACAAGGGGAAATCCAGGCGCCAATGCGGGGATTTTTTCAAATCGCAGAAACTACAAGGGGAGCCGAAGCTCCCCAAGAAGTAGTTGCATGCTCTATTTTTATTATTGGTTTCGGGCTTTTTGTTTTTGTTAAGTGCCCTCGTCATGAAGAATTTCCTTCATGACCCTCCCAATCGGGAGCCAAGAGCAAACGGATTGCTTTGGTCGCTGTGTTGCAGTGATCTTGCGATCCAACCAGTTCAGGCTCTGTCTCAGGACAGTTTTTGTTGTTCTCGGCCTGGTCGTGGGGCTAGCCCCAAATACAACGCCTCTCCAAAAGAATCAGTTAGCTGCGCCTCTCGCCGTCTTGTTTTTATTGTGCGTGAGTCGATTCGTCTTATTTTTATTGTCTTGTGCATTGCTTGTTATTGTTCTTGTATCAAACATATAGCAGGGTGCGTGCCAACTTTTATGAGGTCCAGTAAAACAAGGGGTTAGGCCGGTTGATGGGCTTTTTCCAGGCCCAAAAAAACCGGGGCTTCGTTACCGTAAGCCCCGGCTTTTGTTACGTGAAAAAACATGGGTAACAGTTTTTTCACATTGTCACGTGTAACCCGCACATCCGACAGCCGAGGTTCAGCTTTCGCTGGCCACTCCGGTCTTGCGCCGTGGAATGCCCAGGCGTTGGCGGCGTTCCCACAGGCACTTGCGACTGACGCCGAGTTTGCGCGCCAGCTCGGTTTCGGTCATGTGGTCCTGATGCTCAAGGACAAAGTGCTGGAAGTAGTCTTCCAGCGACAGGTCTTCGGTAGGCTCGTGGCTATTGTTACCGGCGTTGTTGCCCTGTTGGGGCGGCAAGCCGATGAAATCGTCGTCGTCCAGATCGCTCAGCTCGATGTCGATGCCCAGCAGCTCGGCGGAGATCTCCGGGCTTTCGCACAGAATCACCGCGCGCTCGACGGCGTTTTCCAGCTCGCGCACGTTCCCCGGCCACGAGTAATGACGAATCGCCTGTTCGGCATCCGCCGCGAACTTCAGATCGGTGCGGTTGACCCGCGCGCTCTGCCGCGCAAGGAACGCATTGGCGATTTCGTTGACGTCGGCGCCACGCTCGCGCAGGGCTGGCAATTTCAGGGCAATCACGTGAAGGCGGTAATACAAGTCTTCACGGAACTGGCCGATCTTCGCCAGGCTCTTGAGGTCGCGGTGAGTGGCCGCGATCAGGCGTACATCGACTTTTTGCGATTGCACCGAGCCGACCCGCCGAATTTCACCTTCCTGCAGCACGCGCAGCAGGCGAGCCTGGGCTTCCAGCGGCAATTCGCCGATTTCATCGAGGAACAGGGTGCCGCCATCGGCGGCTTCCACCAGGCCGGCACGCCCGGCGCTGGCACCGGTAAACGCGCCTTTTTCGTGGCCGAACAGTTCGGACTCGATCAGGCTCTCCGGAATGGCCGCGCAGTTCACCGAAATCATCGGTGCCTTGGCACGCCTGGACAGGTTGTGCAGGGCGCGCGCCACCAGTTCTTTGCCGGTGCCCGACTCGCCCTGGATCAGCACGTTGGAATCGGTTGGCGCGACTTTGCGGATCTTGCTGTACAGGTCCTGCATCGGCGGGCAAGACCCGATGATGCCAATTTCGCCGTTGCTGTTATCGATGCCCGGTTTGGCGGCACCGTTGGCGACTTTGCCGACGGCAGGTTCGCCGCTGGCCTGCACTGATTGCCGGTCACGCAAGATGCGAGCGACGGCCTGGAGCATTTCATCGTGGTCGAAAGGCTTGGCGATGTAATCCACCGCGCCCATCTTCATCGAGTCGACCGCTGAGCGCAGGCTGGCGTAGCTGGTCATGATCAGCACGGGCGTGCCTTGGCCGAGCTTGATCAGTTCAGTACCCGGTGCGCCAGGCAGGCGCAGGTCACTGACGATCAGGTCAAAGGTGGGAATAGTGAAACGTTCTTGTGCTTCCTGCACTGAACCGGCTTCGCTGACCTGGTACTGGTTACGTTCCAGCAGGCGGCGCAAGGCGGAGCGGATAATTGTTTCGTCTTCGACGATCAAAATGTGCGGCATTGATTCGATACTCTCGACGGTCTCAGTTCACAGCGGACGTCGCTTCGACATGACGCGGCAAGGTCACCCGGATACGGGTGCCGCGTTGGCTTTGAACATCAGCCGGGCTGTCGATGGTGATTTGTCCATAATGCTCTTCAACGATGGAATAGACCAGTGCAAGGCCCAGACCGGTGCCTTCGCCAGGATCCTTGGTGGTGAAGAAGGGTTCGAACAATCGGTCCATGATGTTCTTCGGAATGCCGCTGCCTTCGTCTTCCACGATCAGGTCGACCGTGTGTTCGCCGGCTTCGCTTTTGACCCGCACCGCACTGCCGGGAGGCGAGGCGTCACGGGCGTTTGAGAGCAGGTTGATGAGTACTTGCGCAAGACGCTGTGGATCGCCCTCGACCCAGTGATCGGGGTCGCACAGGTTGTAGAACTGCACCTCGAAATTGCGCCGGTTCAAGGCCAGCAACCCGATGGCATCCTGGGCCACTTCGGCCAGACAGACGGGCTCGTCGCTGTGTTGATGACTGCCGGCATGAGCGAAACTCATCAGCGACTGCACGATCCGCGACACCCGTTTGGTCTGCTCGAGAATCTGCCCGCTGATTTCCTTCAGCTCGCTATCGTCTTCACGCTCTTCGCGCAGGTTTTGCGCCAGGCAAGCGATGCCGGTGATCGGGTTGCCGATTTCATGGGCGACCCCCGCCGCGAGCCGGCCGATGCTGGCCAGGCGCTCGGAGTGCACCAGTTTGTCTTCGAGCATCTGGGTTTCGGTCAGGTCTTCCACCAGCAGCACCAAGCCACTGTTACCCGGTGCCAGCGGCTCATCAATGGCCGCTTTGTGCAGGTTCAGCCAGCGGGTCTGGCCGTCGAGAGCCAAATGCTGTTTGTGCAAATGCTCGTCCGGCAGATTGATGAAGCCCTGCAGCAGTTCTTTCCATGGATCGCCAATGGTGCTCAAGCGCGAGCCGACCACACGTTGCGCGGCGATTCCGGTCAATTCCTCCATGGCTTTGTTCCACATGAGGATTTCCTGATCCTTGGCCAGCGAGCACACGCCCATCGGCAATTCCTGCAAGGTCTGGCGGTGATAACGGCGCAGGGCATCGAGCTCGGCGGCAAGCCCGGTCAGGCGCGAGTGGTAATCCTCGAGGCGGCTTTCAATGAAGTGAATGTCTTCGGTGACGTAGTTTTCGCCGCCAGCCTTATAAGGCAGAAACGTTTCGACCATGTCCTGCGCCACGCTCGGTCCCATCAGGCCGGAAAGGTTGGCTTCGATCCGGTCGCGCAAACGGCGCAAGGCATACGGCCGGCGCTCGTCGAAGGGCAGATAGAGGTCTCGCAACGCTTGTTCGACTTCTTTCTGCGCAGCCTTGGCACCCAGTGGTTTTGCAAGCTGTGTGGCGAACTCCTGGGGCGAGGCGGCGTGCAGCTCACGGCGTTGCGGACGACGCACGTTGTCCACGGCGCAAGCTTCGGCGGCACTGGCTTCTTCGGGGCTGGCGTTGGTGAACAGCGAGATCAGGGTGAACATCAGCACGTTGGCGGCCAGCGACGCAATCGCCGCCATGTGCCAACTGGTGTCGTCCAGCACGTAAATCATGTTCAGCAGCGGAATATAGAAGCCTTGCAGATTGCCGACCAGCGGCAACAGCATCGTGACCACCCACACCAGAATCCCCGCCAGCAAACCGGCGATGAAACCTCGCCGATTGGCGGTCGGCCAGTAGAGGACGGACAACACGCCCGGCAGGAACTGCAACGTTGCCACAAACGCAACGATGCCGAGGTTGGCCAGATCCTGTTCGGCGCCCAGCAGCAGATAGAAACCATAACCGGCCATGATGATCGCAACGATCAATGCCCGGCGAGTCCACTTCAGCCAGCGATAGATGTTGCCCTCGGCCGGCGGTTGGTAGAGCGGCAGCACCAAGTGGTTCAGCGCCATCCCGGACAGCGCCAGGGTGGTGACGATGATCAGCCCGCTGGCGGCCGACAACCCGCCGACATACGCCAATAGCGCCAGGGCCTTGCTGTTGGCGGCAATGCCGATGCCGAGCGTGAAGTACTCGGGATTGGTCGTGGCCCCCAGTTTGAGGCCAGCCCAGAGAATCAGCGGCACCGCCAGGCTCATCAACAGCAAAAACAGCGGCAGGCCCCAGCTCGCACTGACCAGCGAGCGCGGGTTGAGGTTCTCGGTAAACGTCATGTGGTACATGTGCGGCATCACAATCGCCGAGGCGAAGAACACCAGCAACAGCGTGCGCCACGGACCTTCCTGTAACGGCGTGTGCAACGCGGCGAGCGCGGTCTGGTTTTGCAGCAGCCACAATTCCAGCTGTTGCGGGCCGTCGAACACGCCATACAGCGCGTACAGGCCAACGCCGCCAATGGCGATCAGCTTGATCACCGACTCGAAGGCAATCGCGAACACCAGGCCTTCATGTTTCTCACGGGTGGCGATATGACGCGAGCCGAAGAAAATCGTGAACAGCGTAATCAGTGCGCAAAAGCTCAGGGCCACGCGGTGCTGCACCGGCTCCCGGGTGAGAATGCCGATCGAGTCGGCCACTGCCTGGATCTGCAACGCCAGCAACGGCAGCACGCCGATCAGCATGAAAATCGTGGTCAGCGCACCGGCCCAGGTGCTGCGGAAACGGAACGCAAACAAATCGGCCAGCGACGACAGTTGATAGGTGCGGGTGATTTTCAGAATCGGATAGAGCAACACCGGCGCCAGCAAAAACGCGCCGGAGACGCCCAGATAGCTGGACAGAAAGCCGTAGCCGTACTGATAGGCCAGGCCCACCGTGCCGTAGAACGCCCAGGCACTGGCGTAAACGCCCAGTGACAAGGTGTATGTCAGGGGATGGCGAATGATCGCCCGGGGGATCATGCCCCGTTCGCTGATCCAGGCGACGCCGAACAGCACCGCCAGGTACGCGGCGCTGATCAGGATCATCTGGGTCAGGCTAAAGCTCATCGGCATCTTTTTGGCTCTGCAGGATGAAGGTCACGACGATCAGGATCAGCCAGAGCAAATAAGGGCGATACCAGGCGCCAGTGGCGTCGATCCACCAATCCATGATGGCCGGGGAGAACAGGTAAATCCCCACTACCAGGAGCAGGACCAAGCGATAGATGTACATCCCGGCCTCTCTTTTTTATGCGCGTGCCCGAAAACGTGCGGCGATGGTAACGGATGGGCGCGCCACTGCAAGCGTGATCACTGCAGTTGCGCTTCGGGCAGCGCCAGTGTGCGCGGGATTAGCGATGCATCCCAGTGGGCGATGCCCCAGTTCAGCACTTCCCGTGGGCTGCCATCGGCCAGCTCAACCCCCGGATTCTGGCCCAGCGCACGCAATGCACGCAGCAACAGCGGCGTGGCCTGGTCCTCGGTCAGCGGCGGCGAACGGTAGGATTTCCCGAGTTTGTTGCCATCGGGCTGGGTAATCAGCGGGATGTGCAAATAACGCGGTTGGCGCAGGCCCAGCAGTTCTTGCAGGTAAAGCTGTCGCGGCGTGGAGTCCAGCAAGTCGGCGCCGCGCACGATGTCGGTGATGCCTTGCCAGGCATCGTCGAGCACCACGGCCAGTTGATAGGCGTACAGCCCGTCGCGGCGACGGATCACGAAGTCGCCGACTTCCCGTCCCAGGTGCTGGCGGAATTCGCCTTGCACGCGGTCGATGAAGTGGTAGTCCAGCTCCGGCACGCGCAGGCGAATCGCCGCGTCCCCGGTGCCATGGCCGGCGTTGCGGCACAGCCCCGGATAAATGCCGTGATACGGCTCCAGTTGTTTGCGCGAACAGGTACAGGCGTAGGCGAGGCCGTGATTGAACAGGCCATTGAGAATTTCGGCGTAGGCTTCGTGGCGGTCACTCTGGCGAACCAGCTCGCCGTCCCATTCGAATCCATAGCTTTCGAGCGCCTTGAGGATCGCCGCTTGAGCGCCGGGTTCTTCCCGTGGCGGGTCGAGGTCTTCCATGCGCATCAGCCAGCGACCGCCTGCCGAACGCGCGTCAAGGTAGGAGGCCAGCGCTGCGACCAGCGAACCGAAATGCAGGTGGCCACTGGGTGTGGGGGCGAAGCGCCCGATGTAGCGAGAGACAGTCATGAGGGCGATGGTACGTCGTCTAATCGTGCGCAATCCACCTGCGGGAGCGGGTTTGCTCGCGAATGCGCTGGGTCATTCAGCTTAAGTGTTGCCTGACACAGCGCGTTCGCGAGCAAACCCGCTCCCCCAGGGTTCGGTGCCGTGGCGGATTACAGAAACAAAAACGGAGCGTTCGCACGCTCCGTTTTTCTTTCAAGTCGAGATTACTTGCCGACTTGCTTTTCCTTGATTTCCGCCAGGGTCTTGCAGTCAACGCACATATCGGCGGTAGGGCGGGCTTCCAGTCGCTTGACGCCAATCTCGACGCCGCAGGACTCGCACCAGCCATATTCTTCGTCTTCGATCAGTTGCAGCGTCTTGTCGATCTTCTTGATCAGCTTGCGCTCGCGGTCGCGGGCACGCAGCTCGAGGCTGAATTCTTCTTCCTGGCTGGCACGGTCTGCCGGGTCCGGGAAGTTGGCTGCTTCGTCTTTCATGTGATCAACAGTACGGTCGACTTCCTGCATCAAGTCCTGTTTCCACTTGTTCAGGATCTTGGTGAAGTGCGCGCGCATGGGCTTGCCCATGTATTCCTCGCCCTTCACTTCTTTGTAGGGTTCGAAGCCGCTGATCGTCGTGTTCTGCTGTTGCTTTGCTTGGGTGGGCATGAAATGGACCGCCTCTACTCTTGTAATCCATCTGCGCAGGATTGCTCCATCACCGACACCTGCCGGCCCTGCGGCTGCAAGCGGGCGAACTTACCAGATCAAATCGGACCGCGCTACTCCCGGATGTCGAGGTAGTGGCCCGTGGTCCTTGCAAATCATTGCAAAGCCTTGTCTGGCGGTGTTGGAGACCTGATCAAATATTGATTTTAGTCAAACCTGGGGTACTCGCTCGAGTCGTTGATAACCAGGGTTCTAAGGCGTCTGACCGCTTTAGGTTCTCGCTCGTTCCTGCGCTTGGGTAGAATCGGTTCTTTTCCCGTTGAAGGAAGGCTAATGGCCCAGCCCTACAGTGCCCGCAGTCGCGCGATCGAACCGTTTCATGTCATGGCGCTGCTGGCGCGGGCCAACGAGCTGCAAGCCGCTGGCCATGACGTCATCCACCTGGAAATCGGCGAACCGGACTTCACCACCGCCGAGCCGATCATTCAGGCCGGCCACGCCGCATTGACTGCCGGGAAAACCCGCTACACCGCCGCCCGTGGCATCCCGGAGTTGCGCGAGGCGATTGCCGGTTTTTATCAGCAGCGGTACGGGTTGCACATCGATCCGCAACGCATCCTCATTACGCCCGGCGGTTCCGGAGCCTTGCTGCTGGCCAGCGCATTGTTGGTCGATCCGGGCAAACACTGGCTGCTGGCGGACCCCGGTTATCCCTGCAACCGCCACTTTTTGCGCTTGGTGGAAGGCGCGGCGCAGCTTGTTCCTGTAGGGCCGGACGTGCGTTATCAGCTGACGCCAGACCTCGTGGCCCGACATTGGGACCACGACAGCGTCGGCGCCTTGGTGGCGTCGCCAGCGAATCCGACCGGAACCCTGCTGACCCGCGACGAACTGGCCGGGCTGTCTGCCGCCATCAAGCAGCGCCATGGGCATCTGGTGGTGGACGAGATCTACCACGGCCTGACTTACGGCACCGACGCCGCCAGCGTGCTGGAGGTCGATGACAGCGCCTTCGTCCTGAATAGCTTTTCCAAATATTTCGGCATGACCGGGTGGCGTCTCGGCTGGCTGGTCGCGCCGGAAGCGGCGGTCGGCGAGCTGGAAAAACTTGCGCAGAATCTTTACATCAGCGCGCCGAGCATGGCCCAGCACGCCGCGTTGGCCTGCTTCGAACCGGCGACCATCAGCATTCTGGAAGAGCGTCGCGCCGAGTTCGGCCGTCGTCGCGATTTCCTGCTGCCGGCCTTGCGCGAGCTTGGCTTCAACATTGCGGTGGAGCCGGAAGGCGCTTTCTATTTGTACGCCGATATCAGTAAATTCGGCGGAGATGCCTTCGCGTTCTGCCGACATTTCCTCGAAACCGAGCACGTGGCGATCACCCCGGGCCTAGACTTCGGGCGTTATCAGGCTGGGCATCATGTGCGGTTTGCCTACACCCAAAGCCTGCCGCGCCTACAGGAAGCGGTCGACCGGATCGCTCGCGGCTTGAAGAGCTGGCAAGACTGATGCGCTTTTTTCCTCCCCTCGAAGAAGGTCGGCTGATTCGTCGCTACAAGCGTTTTCTCGCCGATATCGAGACGGTTAATGGCGAGTTGCTGACCATTCACTGCCCGAACACCGGCTCGATGCTTAATTGTCAGGTTGAAGGCGGGCAAGTCTGGTTCAGCCGCTCCAACGACCCTAAACGCAAATTGCCCGGCACCTGGGAAATCGGCGAAACCCCGCAAGGTCGGCTGTTTTGCGTCAACACCGGGCGCGCCAACGGCTTGATCGAGGAAGCGCTGCGGGCCGGGGTCATTACCGAGCTGAACGGCTTTACCGAACTGAAGCGCGAAGTGGCCTACGGGCAGGAAAGCAGCCGTATCGACTTCCGTCTCGAATACCCGAGCGGGCCGGCGTACGTGGAAGTCAAAAGCGTGACGCTGGGCTTTGACGGTTCAGCGGTGGCGGCTTTTCCCGATGCGGTGACGCAGCGCGGGGCCAAGCATTTGCGCGAGTTGGCGCATCTGGCCCGGGATGGGATTCGCGCGGTGCAACTGTATTGCGTGAGCCTGAGCGGCATCGAGGCAGTACGTCCGGCCGAAGAAATCGATTCGGCGTATGCGGCCGCCTTGCGTGAGGCGGTGGCGAGCGGGGTTGAAGTGTTGGCTTATGGCGTGCGTCTGAGTCACGAAGAAATGCACGTCGAGCGGCGTCTTGAGGTGTTGATCTAAAGGCTGATCCAAATGGCTTGTTCGTCCTCGCGACAAGCAATAGCGGTCAGCGATTGCCCGGCGCACGGGCCGGCAACGCATTCGCCGTCCTCGATCAGAAACAGTGCGCCATGGGTGGCGCACTGGATCAGGCTGTTGCTGGGGTCGAGAAACTGGTCAGGCTTCCATTCCAGCCCGACACCCCGGTGCGGGCAGCGATTGAGGTAGACGTAGACCTGGCCGCCCCGGCGCACGGCTAGCAGCTTTTGCCCGTCGACGTCGAAACCGCGACTGCTGTTGTCCGCCAACTCGGCGCCCGCGCAAAGCAACTTCATGTCTATCCTCAAGTCCCGTGGCTCGTGACCGGATATGTCCGAGCTTGACGTTTAAATGCAAACAATTATCAAATGGCCGCCCTGCCCGTGGGGTGCAGATGCAGATGCCGAGGATACTGGGCCTGTCATCTTAATGCCCGGGGAAAACCATTAAGGAAGCTGTTTATGCGCTTGAGTACCCGCGTTGCCGCGCTCTGTGTCGGACTTTTCGTCAGCCATCAGGCCGCAGCGGCCGAGTTGCCGCAACGTTGGGTCAGCGCCGGTGGCGCCTTGTCGGAGTGGGTCAGTGTGCTGGGCGGTGAAGCGAAACTGGTCGGCGTCGATACCACCAGTCAGCACCCTGAGGCCCTCAAGTCGCTGCCGAGCATCGGTTATCAGCGTCAGTTGTCGGCGGAGGGCATTTTGAGTTTGCGCCCGCAGATTCTAGTCGGCACCGAGGAAATGGGGCCGCCGCCAGTGTTGTCGCAGATTCGCACTGCGGGCGTGCAGGTTGAGTTGTTCTCGGCAAAACCGGATTTGCCGGCGTTGCAGGGTAACTTGCAGCACCTTGGCCAGTTGCTGGGGGCTGAGGATCAGGCAGCGCAGGCGTTTCAGCGTTATCAGCAGCAACTCGATCAGCAAAAGATCCGCGTGACCCAGGCGCAATTGACGCAAAAATCTCCGGGCGTCTTGGTGCTGATTGGCCATGCGGGCGGCAAACCGCTGATCGCCGGTAAAGACACCGCTGCCGATTGGCTGCTGCAACGGGCGGGTGGCCATAACCTGGCGACGCACACCGGTTACAAACCTTTTTCCAACGAATCCTTGATCAGTCTCGACCCCGAGGTGCTGGTGTTTGCCGACCGTGCGCTGACGGGCGACGCGGCAAAGGCTGCATTGTTCAAGGAAAACCCGATTCTGTCCTCGACTCGCGCCGCCAAGGACGGGCGCGTCATGGAGCTTGATCCGACGCTGCTGGTGGGGGGGCTCGGGCCGCGCTTGCCGGATGCGATTAAAAAACTGTCTGAAGGCTTTTTCCCAGGCAACGCCGCCCAATGACCGTTCTGGTTAAACCCCGTGCGTTGTTTATCGGGCTGAGCCTGCTGTGTCTGCTGGCGATCTGGTTGTCGCTGGCGCTGGGGCCAGTCAGTCTGCCGCTGTTCGATACGTTGCGCGCGGCGTTGCGCATGATCGGTGTGCCGATTGAGCCCGACGGGTTGGAGCAAGCCGAACTGATCCTCGGGCAGATTCGTCTGCCACGTACCTTGTTGGGGCTGGCGGTCGGCGGTGTGCTGGCGCTGTCGGGTGTGGCGATGCAGGGGCTGTTTCGTAATCCGCTGGCCGATCCGGGACTGGTCGGCGTCTCCAGTGGCGCGGCGTTAGGCGCGGCGATTGCGATTGTCGGCGGTTCGGCCTTTGGCGGTTTGCCGGAATCGTTCGGGCCTTATTTGTTGTCGGTGTGCGCCTTCCTTGGCGGGTTGGGTGTCACAGCGTTGGTCTATCGGCTCGGCCGGCGCAATGGCCAGACGAACGTTGCGACCATGCTGCTGGCCGGTATTGCCTTGACGGCGTTGGCCGGGTCGGCGGTGGGGCTGTTCACTTATCTGGCCGATGACGCGACATTACGCACGTTGACCTTCTGGAATCTTGGCAGCCTGAACGGCGCCAGTTACTCGCGACTGTGGCCGTTGCTGCTGGTCAGCGCCGGGGTGGCGCTGTGGCTGCCGCGCCGGGCCAAAGCATTGAACGCGTTGCTGCTGGGCGAGTCGGAGGCCGGGCATCTCGGCATTGATGTCGAAGGGCTCAAGCGCGAACTGGTGTTCTGCACCGCGTTGGGCGTTGGCGCGGCGGTCGCGGCCGCGGGGATGATCGGGTTTGTCGGGCTGGTAGTGCCGCATCTGGTGCGGTTGCTGGCTGGGCCTGATCATCGGGTATTGTTGCCGGCGTCGGTGTTGGCGGGTGCCAGCCTTCTATTATTTGCCGATCTGGTTGCGCGCCTCGCACTGGCGCCGGCGGAGCTGCCGATCGGTATCGTCACCGCGTTTATCGGTGCGCCGTTCTTTCTGTTTTTACTGCTCCGGAGGCGTGTCTGATGTTGCGCACGCAGAATCTGCATATCCGTCGCGGCACGAAGACTGTGCTGACAGACCTCACGCTTGAGCTCAAACCGGGGGAAGTCCTTGGTGTGCTGGGCCCCAACGGTGCTGGCAAAAGTACGTTGCTGGGGGCGTTATGCGGTGAACTGAAAGCGGATCACGGCAGCGTCTGGCTCGATGAGCAGGCGTTGAGTCAGTGCACCGGCACGCAGCGAGCCCGGCGCCTGGCGGTATTGCCGCAAGTATCGACCCTGGACTTCGCCTTTCGCGTGGAAGAGGTGGTGGGCATGGGGCGCTTGCCCCATCAAAGCGGTCGGGTGCGCGATGACGAGATCATCGCCGCCGCCTTGCACGCCGCCGACGCCGGGCATTTGAGCGGGCGCAGCTATCTGGCGTTGTCCGGTGGCGAGCGTCAGCGGGTACATCTGGCGCGGGTGCTGGCGCAACTCTGGCCGGGCGAGGCGGGCCAAACGTTGTTGCTCGATGAGCCGACCTCGATGCTCGACCCGCTACATCAGCACACCACCCTGCAAGCGGTCCGCGAATTTGCCGATCGTGGTGCGGCGGTGTTGGTGATCCTGCATGATCTGAACCTGGCGGCGCGTTATTGTGATCGGCTGCTGTTGCTCGAAGGTGGGCGGCCGGTGGCGCTCGACACGCCGGCGCAGGTATTGCGGCCAGAACCGCTCAAAGCCGTGTTCGGTCTGGAAGTATTGGTGCAGCAGCACCCGGAGCGCGGGCATCCGCTGATCATCGCCCGCTGAGTCATTCATCGAGGTGAACACATGCGTGTGATGTTGCTTATGGCGCTGCTGGTATTGAGTGGCTGCCAACATTTGTCGAGCCCTGCGCCGGTGACTGGCGAGATTCGCGATTTGCGCAGCGGTCAGACGTTGACGTCTGAGGAGCTGATCACGCGGCTGGCCAAACCGTCACGGTTGATCGTCGGCGAGCAGCATGACAACAGCGATCACCATCAACTGGAATTGTGGTTGTTGCAGCGCTTGGGCGAGCGCCGACCCCAGGGCAGCCTGCTGCTTGAAATGCTCACGCCGGATCAACAGTTACGCGTCGACGATGTCCGTCACGCATCAACGCTGCCAAAGGATTTGCCCGGTGCCCTGGCCTGGCAATCGGGCTGGGACTGGAGTTTGTACGGGCCCATCGTGCGTTTCGTCCTGACTCAGCCTTATCCATTGCTGGCGGCCAACCTGGACAATCTCGAAGTCCGCACCGTTTACGCCACACCGCCGACATTGAGTGGGGCGCATTCCAATGCCGCTTCGGTCAAGGATGAATTACTGGCACAAATCAACGATGCGCATTGCGGTCTGCTGCCCACGTCGCAGATGCCGGCGATGTTGGCGGTCCAGCAGCAACGTGATCGGCGGATGGCCGAACGCTTGCTCGCGGCGCCGGCACCTTCGGTGTTGTTCGCTGGCGCTTACCACGCGCGCAAGGATGTCGGCGTGCCGCTTCATGTGCTGGATTTGCGCGAGTCTCAGCCGCCGACTGTGTTGCTGCTGGCAGAGCACGGGGCCGAGGTGACATCGGCCATGGCTGATTACGTATGGTTCACGCCCGCCACGCCGGCTCAGGATTACTGTGCAGAAATGCGCAAACAGTTCGGCAAGTAGAACGGCAACTTTCTACAGGCAAAAAAAGACCCGGCAAGAGCCGGGTCAAATAACCGTGATTAGCCTGATGAGGAGATATCTGAGAGTCCGAACCAAGGGCTTTTCAAATATCGACCAGTCTCGCGACCAGTTGCGGTAATCATAGCGATTCTCATTACCATGTCAACCGTTGATTTTTGATTTGTTTGCATTGCTCCGTCTTTTGGCTGGATGGCCCTTTAAACATTGGGCTTGCGGGCATACACATGCCACGCATGTTCGGATTCAGTTTTTGTGGCGCGAGGAGATCGCGTCCAATTGCTTGTTCAGCGCCTCTTTGCGTTCGGCGGGAATGTCATTCCAGTGCACGTCCATCAACGCGCCTTCAATTGCATACAACAACACCTTGGACGCCCGAAACCCGCGAGTGCGCACGGCCCGGTACGCATCGACCGCCCCGAGGCGACGCAAATCCGAAGCGCTGTGGATGCCCACGGCATGCAGCCATTGCGCCGACGTCTTGCCAAGATTCTTCAGGTGCTGCAGTTCATCATTCATCAAGCCTCCTTGCGACGGCCGAACGGTGCGTGGGCGAGCTTCTCAGGAGTGTAGCCATCAGTAGGAAAAGCGTGATTCTTTGGTCGGTTTCGACGCAAAAGCTTCTAAGAGGCAAGGGCTTGACGTGTTCGAAGGGGCTGCGAATGCAGTAGAGGAGGGTGATGCAAGCCCTTGTGGGGGCGGGCTTGCTCGCGAAGACATCGTGTCAGTCGACACCAATACTGAAAGCTAAACCGCTTTCGCGAGCAAGCCCGCCCCCACAAGGGTTGCGTCGTATCGGGGAGGCGATGCGAACGTTAGCGGGTGCGGTAACGCAAGCGGGTGCCGAAGTTCATCGACATCAGAATCTCGTCTGCGCTGAGCTCGACAGGAAAGTAGGCACCGGAGATCTGCGCATGCGCCAGGCTGGCGCCTTCTAGCGATGCATTGCGAAAGTCGATGCCGCGCAAATCGGCGGAGCGGAAGTAGGCATCGGTGAAGTCGATGCTGTCGGCATTCAGTTCACGCAGGTCCAGGCCACGAAAGTCGCCCCCGGCCATGTCGATAGGACCGCCCGCAGGCCGTTCGCTGTTGAACCCTTTGATGTCGTCTTTGTGCAGCAAGGCATAAAGCGGAGTGTCGAGAAGCTTCGGCTGGTTCATGTCATATCACCCGTTGGTTTTATGACGCCAGTATAGTGCCACTATTTGACAGCCGTGAAGCCGGCAAAGGCTCCACGGTTGAAATAGTTTTTTACAGGCCAGGCATGCGTTGGCGAATTTGCGCGACAACGGTGTCGAGCGTTCCACTTTCATTGGTCTGGACGCGTTTGCTGCAGAGAATTTCTGCTGGCGTCAGCGGCTCGCGATTCGCTTGCTGGGCTTCGATAACCGCCAGGTTGGCGTCGGACGGGTCAGTGTTGTCGGCCTGACGCAAGGCCAGCCAGCTCTCGATCACGGCTTGGGGGGCGTGGCAATCGAGAATCAGGAACGGCGCCCCGGTGCTTTCGGCGACTTTCGATGCGCCGTCACGTTGCTCGCGCTTGAGGTAAGTGGCATCGATCACCACCGGGAAACCGGCGCGCAGGATGACATCGGCAATTTCATGCAGGCGGCTGTACGTCTTGGCACTGGCGTCGGCACTATAAATGCCGGCTTGCGGATCGTTCGGTACGGTTTGCTCGCCAAACAGGCGTTTGCGTTCAACGTCCGAACGCAGGCGAATGGCGCCCAATGCTTCCACCAGACGCATCGCCACACGGCTTTTGCCAACAGCGGAGACGCCGTGGGTGATTGCCAGGAAGCGTGAAGGAATGGTGCTGTAGCTTTCCGCCAGGTTGGCGTAGTTGCGGTATTGGCGCAGGGTCGTGGCGCGCATCACCGGATCGGCTTCGGCCGGCATGCTGAACAGGCTGACCTTGGCGCGAACCAGTGCGCGGTAGGCTTTGTAGAAGTTCAGCAACTCCAGGCCCTGATAGTCGCCGCTCAATTCCAGATACTGGCTGATGAATCGGCGTGCCAGGCTCTTCAGGCCACGGTCTTCGAGGTCCATTGCCAGGAAACCGGTGTCGGCGTAGACGTCGGTGAAACGGAACGGTTCGTTGAACTCGATGCAGTCGAAGATCACGACCTTGCCATCGATGACGGTGGCGTTGCCCAGGTGAATATCGCCGTGGCATTCACGGATGAAACCCTCGGCCTTGCGCTGGGCGAACAGTGGCTTGAGGCGTTCGAAGCTGCTTTCGGCCCAGGCTTGCAGCGCGTCGAGTTGCAGCAGGTCAGCCTTGTCGCTGAGGAACGGGCGGATCTGTTCGAAGTTCTGCCGCACGGGGGCCATGACGCTGTCCGGGGTGCCCGCTTCGTGTTCGGCCGGCACTTTCGGTGCGCTGAGGTGGAACTGAGCAATTTGCGCGGCCATCTCGTCGATGTGGGCGGTGGTCAATTCGCCGTTGGCTTGCAAGGTGCTGAGCAACTGGCTCTGTGGGAACTGACGCATTTTCAGCACGAAATCGACGACCGGGCCTTCGCCGCCCAATTGTGGCGCTTCAGCGCTACCGGTGATCGGCAACACTTCCAGATACAGATCGTTGGTCAGGCGCTGATTAAGGCGCAGTTCTTCGCCGCAGAAATGCTCGCGGGCATCGAGGCTTGTGAAGTCGAGGAAGCCGAAGTTCACCGGCTTCTTCACTTTATAAGCAAAGGGACCGGTGAGGATGACCCAGGAAATATGGGTTTCGATGACTTGAAACCCGTCTACCGGATGCGGGTAGAGGGCCGGGTTTTGCAAGGCGGCGATCAGGGACTGGCTCACAGGCGATCCTTTAGAGTCTTGGGAAAATTCACGGCCGCCATTATGGCCGCAAGTCCGCCTGACGCAAACCTCGGAGGGCGCCTGTTGAGTATGAATAAAGTGCGTATAATCCGCCGCCATGACTCGTACTCGATCCCCCCGCACTCCAAAAAAACCACCGTCCAGGGGCCTGCGCCCATGGTTGGGATGGGCCCTTAAACTCAGTCTGGTCGGCCTCGTGGTGCTCGCCGGGTTCGCGGTTTACCTCGACGCGATCGTCCAGGAAAAGTTTTCCGGCAAGCGCTGGACGATTCCGGCCAAGGTGTACGCCCGCCCGCTGGAGCTGTTTACCGGCCAGAAATTGAGCAAGGATGATTTCCTCACCGAACTCGATGCCTTGGGCTACCGCCGCGAAGCCGTGAGCAACGGCCCCGGCGCCGCGGCGGTCAACGGTAATACCGTCGATTTGAATACCCGTGGCTTCCAGTTCTATGAGGGCCTGGAAAAACCTCAGCCCGTGCGCGTGCGTTTTTCCGGTGACTATGTCGCCGAACTGTCGGCGACCAACGGTTCGAAGCTCTCCGTGGTGCGATTGGAGCCGTTGTTGATCGGCGGGATTTACCCGAAAAATCTCGAAGACCGCATTCTGATCAAGATCGATCAGGTGCCGCCGTATCTGCTGGAAACGCTCGTCGCGGTGGAAGACCGGGATTTCTATAGCCACTGGGGCGTGTCGCCCAAGTCGATTGCCCGCGCCATCTACGTCAACACCTCTGGCGGCAAGATGACCCAGGGCGGCAGTACGTTGACCCAGCAGTTGGTCAAGAACTTCTACCTGACCAGCGAGCGCAGCCTGACGCGCAAACTCACCGAAGCCATGATGGCGATGTTGCTGGAGTTGCATTACGACAAGCGGGAAATTCTTGAGGCCTACCTCAATGAGGTGTTTGTCGGTCAGGATGGCCAGCGCGCGGTGCACGGCTTCGGTCTGGCCAGTCAGTTCTTCTTCGGGCAGCCGTTGTCCGAACTGAAACTGAATCAAGTTGCGTTGCTGGTGGGCATGGTCAAGGGGCCTTCCTATTACAACCCGCGTCGCAACCCTGAACGGGCGCTTGAACGGCGCAACCTGGTGCTCGACGTGCTTGAGCAACAAGGTGTCGCCACCGCCGAGCAGGTTGATGCCGCGAAAAAAATGCCACTGGGTGTAACGACGCGCGGCAAGTTGGCCGACAGTTCGTTCCCCGGCTTTATCGACCTGGTTAAACGGCAACTGCGCGAAGACTATCGCGACGAAGACTTGACCGAAGAAGGGCTGCGGATCTTCACCAGTTTCGACCCGATTCTGCAGATGAAAGCGGAAGCCTCCGTCAACGACACCTTCAAGCGCCTTTCCGGGCGCAAGGGTGCCGATGACGTTGAGGCGGCGATGGTGGTGACCAACCCGGAAACCGGTGAAGTCCAGGCCATGATCGGCAGTCGCCAAGCCAGTTTTGCCGGCTTCAACCGTGCGCTGGATGCGGTGCGACCGGTCGGTTCGTTGATCAAGCCGGCGGTTTATCTGACCGCGCTTGAGAAGCCGAGCCAGTACACCTTGACCAGTTGGCTGTCGGACGAGCCCTTCTCGGTCAAAGGCGCGGACGGCCAGGTCTGGAAACCGCAGAACTATGATCGTCGTTCCCACGGCACGGTTTTTCTTTATCAGGGGTTGGCGCATTCCTACAACCTGTCGACCGCGCGTCTCGGGTTGGCCGTGGGCGTACCGAATGTCCTGAAGACCTTGGCGCGCCTGGGTGTGACCCGCGAATTCCCGGCGTTCCCGTCGATGTTGCTGGGCGCGGGTGGGATGACCCCGATTGAAGTCGCGACCATGTACCAGACGCTCGCCAACGGTGGTTTCAATACGCCGATGCGCGGGATCCGTAGCGTACTGACCGCCGAAGGGGAGCCGCTCAAGCGTTACCCGTTCCAGATTCAGCAGCGTTTTGATCCGGCTTCCATTTATTTGATCCAGAGCGCCATGCAGCGCGTCATGCGTGAAGGCACCGGCAGTTCGGTCTATAACGTGTTGCCCAAGACCCTGACGCTGGCCGGCAAGACCGGTACCAGTAACGATTCGCGAGACAGCTGGTTTGCCGGGTTCAGCCAGGATTTGCTGGCCGTGGTCTGGCTGGGTCGCGACGACAACGGCAAGACCCCGTTCACCGGCGCTACCGGTGCACTGCAGGTCTGGACAAGCTTCATGCGCAAGGCCGATCCGCTGCCGCTGGACATGCCGCAGCCGGACAACATTGTTCAGGCCTGGGTCGATTCGCGCACCGGGCAAGGCTCTGATGCCAACTGCCCAGGTGCGGTGCAGATGCCGTATATTCGCGGCAGCGAGCCACCTCCCGGCGCGGCGTGTGGTGGGGAAACCCCTGCAACCGGCGAAACGGTGATGGATTGGGTCAAGGGCTGGATGAATTAAGCAAAGAGGGTTTCAAGTGAACAAGTGGTTGATTCCAGCGGTTACCGCCGTGGCTTTGCTCAGCGGTTGCTCCACGGTGCAGCGCGGCTCGATTCCGGTGGTGGACTCGGGCAGTGCCGTCTCCAACAGTGAGCGGATTTCGGCGAACGGCGGCTTCCGTCAGACGACGGTCAAGCGTCCTGCGCAAGCCCAGGCTCAGGCGATTCCGCAAGGTGATACCGGCGTTGTCGTGATGGTGCCGGGTGGCGGCGCAGTTGCGTCGGCACCGATCAGCACATCGCCGATCACCCCAGGCCCGATTACGCCGGGGCCGATTACGCCGGGGCCGATTGATACCTCGCCGGTGCAGTCGGCACCGATCAATCAGGGCAGTTACAGCATGCCGTCTACGCCGAGCGGAATTCCCTCGGCCAGCACCGGTGGCGGATTGTCTGCCGATGAACAACTGGACGGTCCGGTGCTCGCACTGTTGACCACCGCTCAACAGCAGCAGGCTGGCGGCGACCTCAACGGCGCATCTTCCAGCCTGGAGCGTGCGCAGCGTGTTGCGCCGCGTGAGCCGCAGGTTCTTTATCGTCTGGCGCAGGTGCGCATGGCTCAAGGTGACGCGCCACAGGCCGAGCAGTTCGCTCGCCGCGGCCTGACCTTCGCCAGTGGCCGCCCGGATCTGCAAGCCAGCCTGTGGGAATTGATCGCTCAGGCGCGTGAGAAACAGGGCGATTCCGCCGGCGCATCGTTGGCCCGTCAGAAGGCCAAGGTTTCGCTGTGATGGATGCACGCTTCCCGAAGATTGCCGAGCAGTTGCTGCTGATCGAACGTGAACTGCGCATTCAGGGTTGGTGGGACGAGGTTTCGCCATCCGCTGAAGCGCTGTCCAGCGTCGAGCCGTTTTCGGTCGATACGCTGGATTTCGAACAGTGGCTGCAATGGATTTTCCTGCCCCGAATGAAGGCGATTCTCGAACAGGATCTGCCATTGCCGAACGCCTCGGGCATTCAGGAGATGGCCGAAATGGTCTTCGCCGCCCGCAATGTGCAGGGCAAGGACCGGCAGTTGCAGGTGTTGCTCAAAGAGTTCGACCTGCTGATCACCGCCTCCCGCTAGCGCCGATCCTTTTTCGGCGCGCGACTCCTGCAGATCCTATTGGCAATTATCTGCAATTTGTTTCTGTGCCTCGGTGGTGCGCTCCTGACGTTGCTCGTCGGTCAGGCGGCGCATCTCACCGTCGACCTCTTCGCGCAAGCGCGGATTGTTTTGCAGCTGCGCCAGATTCGTTCTGGCCTGATCGCAGAACACCTTCAACTGGGCTTGCTGCTCGGCCACCTGTTTTTTCACGGAGTTATCGATCGCTTGCTGATCGCCGATGGCAGTGCCGCGCGGCGCTGCGGCAGGGTTGCTCGCGGGCGAGGAGGGTGTCACCACGGTGGTGGCTTCCTGGCCTTGCGGTGGTTGCGCGTCGAAGTGGGTCACGCCTTGGGCGTCGACCCATTTGTAGATCTGACCAGCCATGCATAAAGGGCTGATCAGCAGAGTGGCGATCAAGATGTACGTTCGCATGCCTTTTCCTTGCCATGAGTTGCGCAATTGAAGCTAACACAGTTGCGGTTTGGCGGTTTTTTCTTGCTTTCTCATGCGCTTACTTCAATAAAGCACATAGACGGCTTGACTTGGAGAGGGCGAAACAGAAGAATCCAAAGTCCGCTGTAGAGGGACTGCCAGAAGCAGGCCCACTCAGCAGATCATGAGGCGCACATCCGCGCCGACCTGTAACACCCGCAACGCGTTACCTCGCGCTGGGTGGGAAAGCCCCGCAACACTTGGGACGATCCCAATACTTGCTCAGTCAGTGCTGACGTAGTCGGCGACCACCGTCGCTCATGCTCTGCTGAGAAGTAAACCTATTAAGACCTGTCCCCATTGGAGTGGGCAGTATTCTGGCGTTTTAGAGGTGAACAACGTGGAGCTTTTATCTGGCGGTGAGATGCTCGTCCGCTTTTTGCGTGACGAAGGCGTCAAATACATCTACGGGTACCCGGGTGGTGCTCTTCTTCATGTTTACGATGCCCTGTTCAAAGAACCGGAAGTGACCCATATTCTGGTTCGTCACGAACAAGCGGCTACCCATATGGCTGACGGTTATGCCCGTGCCACCGGTAAAGCCGGAGTGGTACTGGTGACTTCCGGTCCTGGCGCAACCAACGCCATCACCGGTATCGCCACCGCCTATATGGACTCCATTCCAATGGTGGTCATTTCCGGCCAGGTGCCTAGCACCATGGTGGGCACCGATGCGTTCCAGGAAACCGACATGATCGGTATCTCCCGGCCGATCGTGAAGCACAGCTTCATGATCAAGCATGCGTCGGAAATCCCGGAGGTCATGAAGAAGGCGTTCTACCTGGCGCAATCCGGTCGTCCTGGTCCGGTCGTTGTCGATATCCCGAAAGACATGACCAACCCGGCCGAGAAGTTCGAATACATCTTCCCGAAAAAAGCCAAGCTGCGTTCCTACAGCCCGGCTGTTCGCGGTCACTCCGGGCAAATCCGCAAAGCGGCAGAAATGCTGTTGGCGGCCAAGCGTCCTGTGATGTACGCAGGTGGCGGCGTGATCCTCGGTGGTGGCTCCGCGCCGCTGACCGAATTGGCGAAGATGCTCAACCTGCCAGTGACCAATACGCTGATGGGCCTGGGTGCCTACCCTGGCACCGACCGTCAGTTCATCGGCATGCTCGGCATGCACGGCAGCTACACCGCTAACCTGGCGATGCACCATGCCGACGTGATCCTGGCGGTCGGTGCGCGTTTCGATGACCGCGTGATCAACGGCCCGGCGAAGTTCTGTCCGAATGCCAAGATCATTCACATCGACATCGACCCGGCGTCGATCTCCAAGACCATCAAGGCTGACGTGCCTATCGTTGGCCCGGTCGAGAGCGTCCTGACCGAAATGGTCGCGATTCTCAAGGAAATCGGCGAGACCCCGAACAAGGAGTCCGTGGCCAGTTGGTGGAAGCAAGTGGGCGAGTGGCGCGGTGACCGTGGCCTGTTCCCTTACGACAAGGGCGACGGCAGCGTCATCAAACCGCAAACCGTGGTTGAAACCCTGTGCGAAGTGACCAAGGGCGATGCCTTTGTGGCTTCCGACGTGGGTCAGCACCAGATGTTCGCGGCGCAGTACTACACGTTCAACAAGCCGAATCGCTGGATCAACTCCGGTGGCCTGGGCACCATGGGCTTCGGTTTTCCGGCGGCCATGGGCATCAAGTTGAGCTTCCCGGATGCCGACGTCGTCTGTGTGACGGGCGAAGGCAGTATCCAGATGAACATTCAGGAACTGTCCACCTGTCTGCAATACGGCTTGCCGGTGAAAATCGTCATCCTGAACAACGGTGTTCTGGGTATGGTTCGCCAGTGGCAAGACATGAGCTACGGCAGCCGTCACTCGCATTCCTACATGGAATCGTTGCCTGACTTCGTCAAGCTGGCCGAGGCCTATGGTCACGTCGGCATGCGCATCACCGATTCGAAGGATTTGAAGTCGAAGATGGAAGAGGCGTTCGCCATGAAGGATCGCCTGGTGGTGCTCGATATTTCGGTCGACACCAGCGAGCACGTCTACCCGATGCAGATCAAAGACGGCTCCATGCGCGATATGTGGCTGAGCAAGACGGAGCGTACTTAATCATGCGGCACATTATTTCCTTGCTTCTGGAAAACGAACCGGGCGCTCTGTCTCGTGTAGTCGGCCTGTTCTCGCAGCGCAACTACAACATCGAAAGCCTGACCGTGGCGCCGACCGAAGACCCGACATTGTCGCGTCTGACGTTGACCACTGTGGGGCACGATGAAGTCATCGAGCAGATCACCAAGAACCTGAACAAACTGATCGAAGTGGTCAAATTGGTCGACCTGTCGGAGAGTGCTCACATCGAGCGCGAACTGATGCTGGTCAAGGTCAAGGCCACCGGCGCCCAGCGTGCCGAGATCAAGCGCACCACCGATATTTACCGTGGGCAGATCGTCGATGTCAGCGCCAGCGTGTATACCGTTCAATTGACCGGTACCAGCGACAAGCTCGACAGCTTCATTCAGTCCATCGGCACCGCCTCGATCCTGGAGACCGTCCGTAGCGGCGTAACCGGTATTGCTCGCGGCGACAAAGTACTCAGCATCTAAACCAAATTAGCGAATGGCCCGAACGGCCTGGATATATAGGGGAATTTCATGAAAGTTTATTACGAAAAAGACTGCGACCTGTCGATCATCCAGGGCAAGAAAGTTGCCATCATCGGTTACGGTTCCCAGGGCCACGCCCAAGCGTGCAACCTGAAAGACTCCGGCGTTGACGTTACTGTCGGTCTGCGTAAAGGTTCGGCCACTGTTGCCAAAGCCGAAGCTCACGGCCTGAAAGTGACCGACGTCGCTTCCGCTGTTGCGGCGGCCGACCTGGTCATGATCCTGACCCCGGACGAGTTCCAGTCTGCCCTGTACAAGAACGAAATCGAGCCGAACATCAAGAAAGGCGCCACCCTGGCCTTCTCCCACGGCTTCGCGATCCACTACAACCAGGTTGTTCCGCGCGCTGACCTCGACGTGATCATGATCGCGCCGAAAGCACCGGGCCACACCGTGCGTTCCGAGTTCGTCAAAGGCGGCGGTATCCCTGACCTGATCGCTATCTATCAGGATGCTTCCGGCAACGCCAAAAACGTTGCGCTGTCCTATGCTGCTGGCGTGGGTGGCGGTCGTACCGGCATCATCGAAACCACCTTCAAGGACGAGACCGAAACCGACCTGTTCGGCGAACAAGCCGTTCTGTGCGGCGGTACCGTTGAGCTGGTCAAAGCCGGTTTCGAAACCCTGGTTGAAGCAGGCTACGCGCCGGAAATGGCCTATTTCGAGTGCCTGCACGAACTGAAGCTGATCGTTGATCTCATGTACGAAGGCGGTATCGCAAACATGAACTATTCGATCTCCAACAACGCTGAATACGGCGAGTACGTGACCGGTCCGGAAGTGATCAACGCCGAATCCCGTCAGGCCATGCGCAACGCCCTGAAACGTATTCAGGACGGTGAATACGCCAAAATGTTCATCAGCGAAGGCGCAACCGGCTACCCTTCGATGACCGCCAAGCGTCGTAACAACGCCGCTCACGGTATCGAAATCATCGGCGAGCAACTGCGCTCCATGATGCCGTGGATCGGAGCCAACAAGATCGTCGACAAAGCTAAAAACTAAGTCGCGCACTTGTACGGAAAACGCGGCCTAGGCCGCGTTTTTTCGTTTGGATCACTGGTTCTGGTATAAAGCTGCATTGTTTGTGGCCGAACCGTCGTCCCAGACACTTGTCGAAAACTTTCCATCCTGTTGCAAGGTAACCTCCATGAGCGAACGCCCCGAAGAGCCAAAACAGGCTCCTGACGCCGAAAGCCTGCTGCCTATCGATGAACACATCGAAGAAGGGCATGACGCTGAAGGCCGTAAAGTCCGGCATCGTGGTATCTATCTGCTGCCGAATCTCTTCACCACTGCGAACCTGTTCGCAGGGTTTTATTCCATCATCAATTCGATGAGCGCGCAGGCCGCCTTAAGCGCAGGTGATTCGGCCAATGCGAGCAAATACTTCGGTTTTGCAGCGATCGCGATTTTCGTGGCGATGGTGCTCGACGGCCTCGATGGTCGCGTGGCCCGCATGACCAATACGCAGAGTGCCTTCGGCGCTGAGTACGACTCGTTGTCGGACATGGTTGCGTTTGGTGTGGCGCCGGCGTTGCTGGCGTTCGGTTGGGCCTTGGGTGACATGGGCAAGGTCGGCTGGATGGTTGCCTTCATCTATGTCGCCGGCGCTGCGTTGCGTCTGGCGCGCTTCAATACTCAGGTGGGGACCGCCGACAAGCGTTACTTCATCGGCCTGGCCAGTCCGGCGGCTGCGGGTGTGGTGGCGGGTATTGTCTGGGCGTTCAGCGATTACGGCATTCAGGGTTCGAAGATGTCGTTCCTCGTGGCATTGATGGTCGCGGCGGCCGGCATGCTGATGGTCAGCAACATCAAGTACAACAGCTTCAAGGAACTGGACCTGAAAGGGCGCGTACCTTTCGTGGCCATCCTCGCGGTGGTTTTGGTGTTCGCTGTCGTGTTCAGTGATCCACCACGCATCCTGCTGTTGGTTTTCCTCGCCTACGCCGCTTCTGGCCCTGTTCAATATCTGTTACACCTTCGTCGTCACAAAAACGCCGAATGATGTAATTTCCCCCTCATACTCCGCAGTCTATTGGTGCACCTGTCCTCCAATGTTGCGGAGTTGCCATGCTGATCAAATTTCCCAACGCGTCTGACTGTCTCGAGTCGGACGTCACGCCTGAATCCGTTTATCTTTCTCGACGCAATGTCCTCGGTGCTGCTATGGCGGGTTTGGCTGTGAGCAGTCTGCCTCGTTGGGCCAGTGCCGAAGACGCTGCGCGTTATGCCGATGTCGAGTCCGGCAAGGCGCCCTCCTGGTTCATCGACAAACTTCCTTCTACCAAGTGGGGGGCGGTCAACGTCAAGGATGAAGCGATCACGCCTTTCAAGGACGCGACCCACTACAACAATTTCTATGAGTTCGGCACCGATAAAGGAGATCCGGCCGCGAACGCGGGCGCGCTGAAAACCGAACCGTGGAGCGTCGTGGTCGATGGGGAAGTGGGAAAGCCGGGGCGCTATGCACTGGAAGACTTCATGAAGCCTTATCAGCTGGAGGAGCGCATCTACCGTCTTCGCTGTGTAGAAGCCTGGTCGATGGTCATTCCCTGGATCGGTTTCCCTATCTCGGCGTTGCTCAAGGAAATTGAGCCAACGTCCAATGCCAAATACATTCGTTTCGAAACGCTGCAGGATCCCAAGACAATGCCGGGGCAGCGTTCCGGTTTTGCGCTGATCGACTGGCCTTATGTAGAAGGGTTGCGATTGGATGAGGCGATGAATCCCCTGGCGATTCTTGCGGTGGGGATGTATGGGCGTGAATTGCCGAATCAGAACGGGGCGCCGCTGCGTTTGGTGGTTCCGTGGAAGTACGGTTTCAAGAGTGTGAAATCCATCGTGCGGATCAGTCTGGTCAGTGAGCAGCCGAAAACCACATGGCAGAGCATTGCGGCGGATGAGTATGGCTTCTATGCGAATGTGAATCCTGCGGTTGATCATCCTCGTTGGACTCAGGCTCGCGAGCGGCGGCTGCCGAGCGGTTTGTTCAAGCCTAACGTGCGAGATACGCAGATGTTCAACGGCTACTCGGATGAAGTCGCTTCTTTATATACAGGGCTCGATCTGCGGAAGAACTACTGATGCGATATCCGTTTTGGCGCATTGCCGTGTTCATTGCCGCGGCGATCTGGCCGCTGCTTTGGTTGTATCAGGCGTGGGCTGATGTGCTCGGGCCGGATCCAGGCAAAGTGCTGGTTGATCGATTGGGGCTGGGGACGCTTGTTCTGCTGCTAATTACACTGAGCATGACGCCCTTGCAGAAAATCACCGGTTGGGCGGGGTGGATTGCTGTTCGACGGCAATTGGGGTTGTGGTGCTTTGCTTATGTGGTTTTGCATCTGTGCGGCTATACAGCTTTCATTCTTGGATTTGATTGGTCGCAATTGGGTGTTGAGCTGCGCAAGCGGCCGTACATTATCGTAGGCGCGCTAGGGTTTCTGTGTCTGTTGGTGTTGGCGGTAACTTCCAATCGCTACAGTCAACGGCGTTTGGGTCTGCGATGGAAGAAGTTGCATCGCCTGGTCTACGTCATTCTTGGGCTCGGATTGCTGCACATGTTGTGGATCGTTCGTGCCGATTTGAAGGAGTGGGTGGTGTATGCCTCTATAGGTGTGTTGCTGTTGTTGCTTCGCATACCTGCGATAACCCGCAGAATCCCGCGTTTGATGGCAAAAAAAGCATCCACTGCAAGAAAGGCGTAATTAACGGTTGACGGCAGATTCTGGAGGTCTATAATTCGCCCCACTTCCGGCGCAGTCGAAACGGAAAACTCCTTGGTAAACAATGAGTTACGCAGTTTTCGACAGTGAGTTGCTTCAGGTCATCGAAGCCGAAAGGGGGTTGAAAAAAGAGGTGTTGACAGCAGCGAGTAACGCTGTAGAATTCGCCTCCCGCTGACGAGAGATCGACAGCGCAAGTGGTTGAAGTTGCAGAGGAAAC
>NZ_JBNNWE010000037.1:0-53427 GCF_050280905.1 Pseudomonas sp. NPDC086278 | reverse complement strand
AAGCGCACCACCGACCGTCGCGGCAAAGTCGTCGAGCATACCGCCGCCGACCTGGTGACCTACGACGCGCGCAAGGGCGGTCCGGGCTCCCAGGGAAACACGATTGCGTTCGCGATCGTACTTCAGAACCTTGACATCGATCTCGTCGCCAACGTTGACGATTTCGGAAGGATGCTTGATACGCTTCCAAGCCATGTCGGTAATGTGCAGCAGGCCATCGACGCCACCCAGATCGACGAATGCGCCGTAATCGGTGAGGTTTTTGACGATACCTTTGACTTGTTGACCTTCCTGCAGGGATTCCAGCAGAGCTTCACGCTCGGCGGAGTTCTCGGCTTCGAGGACGCTACGACGGGAAACGACAACGTTGTTGCGTTTCTGGTCAAGCTTGATGACCTTGAATTCCAGCTCTTTGCCTTCCAGGTGCGTAGTATCGCGCACAGGACGGACGTCAACCAGAGAACCTGGCAGGAACGCACGGATGCCGTTAACGTCGACAGTGAAGCCGCCTTTAACCTTACCGTTGATAACGCCCTTGACCACTTCTTCGGCTGCGAAGGCTGCTTCCAGAACAATCCAGCATTCAGCGCGCTTGGCTTTTTCACGGGACAGCTTGGTTTCACCAAAGCCGTCTTCAACCGAGTCCAGCGCAACGTGAACTTCGTCACCGACATTGATAGTCAGATCGCCAGCGTCGTTGTAGAACTGCTCAAGCGGGATGAGTGCTTCAGACTTCAGGCCAGCGTGAACGGTTACCCAGCGAGCCTGGTAATCGATATCAACGATAACACCGGTGATGATGGAGCCTGCCTGAAGGTTCAGGGTTTTTAGGCTTTCTTCAAAGAGTTCCGCAAAGCTTTCGCTCATTTTAATTCCTGTTGAATAAGGGCGAAGGATACGCCCATCTCCACATCCCAGACGACGTGGGTTACGTTCATTTAAAGAAGCATTGCAAGACTATGACTGGTCCCCTGCAGAGCTTCTTGGTCATCCGGCGATATCGCGTAGTGCGATCTCGCTCATGATGCGTTCCAGCACCTGATCGATGGATAATTCCGTGGAATCCAGCTGGATGGCGTCAGCCGCCGGCTTGAGCGGGGATACCGCTCGCTGGGTGTCGCGCTCGTCGCGGACACGTATCTCATCTAGCAGACTCGACAGACTAACACCATCGACTTTGCCCTTCAACTGCAAGTATCGACGGCGCGCCCGCTCCTCGGCACTGGCAGTGAGGAATATCTTCAGTGGCGCATCCGGAAAAACCACGGTGCCCATGTCGCGACCATCGGCCACCAGGCCCGGCGCCTCCTGAAACGCCCGCTGGCGCTGCAACAGAGCATCGCGTACCGCCGGCAGCGCGGCGACCTGGGATGCCCAGGCACCGACTTGTTCATTACGCAAATCATCGGTGACATCGTCACCTTCGAGGATGATTCGCTGCGGATGACCTTCGGTCGCGCCGACGAACTGCACGTCCAGATGAGCGGCCAACAGCTTCAGCGACTCTTCGTTGGTGAGATCCACGCCATGGTTGCGCGCGGCGAATGCCAGCAAACGGTACAGCGCACCAGAATCCAGCAAACACCACCCCAGGCGCTTGGCCAGAATCCCGGCGATGGTGCCTTTGCCCGAACCGCTAGGTCCGTCGATGGTGATAACCGGTGGCTTGATATTCACGACTGAGCCTCTTGTGCAACACGGATGCCGACTTGCGCGCACAACGCCAGGAAGTTCGGGAACGAAGTCGCGACGTTGGCGCAATCATGGATGCGGATCGGTGCAGTGGCGCGCAACGAGGCAACGCTGAAGGCCATGGCAATCCGGTGATCGCCGTGACCGTGCACTTCGCCGCCGCCAATCAGGCCGCCGTCGATGATGATGCCATCCGGGGTCGGCTCACATTTAACGCCCAACGCGAGCAAGCCGTCGGCCATGACCTGAATCCGGTCCGATTCCTTGACCCGCAATTCCTCGGCGCCGCGCAGGATGGTGCGCCCTTCGGCACATGCCGCTGCTACGAACAGCACCGGGAACTCGTCGATGGCCAGTGGCACCAACGCCTCCGGAATCTCGATACCTTTGAGCTTGGCTGCACGTACACGCAGATCAGCAACCGGCTCGCCGCCAACTTCACGCTGGTTTTCCAGAGTGATGTCGGCGCCCATCAGACGCAGGATGTCGATGACGCCAGTCCGGGTCGGGTTGATGCCGACGTGTTCCAGCACCAGTTCGGAGCCTTCGGCGATCGATGCCGCGACCAGGAAGAACGCCGAAGACGAGATGTCGCCCGGCACTTCGATGTGGGTCGCGGTCAGTTTGCGGCCGGACTCGACGGACGCCGTAGCGCCATTGACCGTGACCGGATAGCCGAAGCCGCGCAGCATGCGCTCGGTGTGATCGCGGGTCGGCGCCGGTTCGGTGACGGTGGTCTTGCCTTCGGCGTACAGACCGGCCAGCAGCAGGCAGGACTTAACCTGAGCGCTGGCCATCGGCATGGTGTACGTCAAACCTTTGAGCTTGTGGCCACCGCGAATGACCATCGGCGGACGCCCTTCGGCAGCGGTCTCGATCACAGCGCCCATTTCACGTAGCGGATTGGCCACGCGATTCATCGGACGCTTGGACAGCGAGGCGTCACCGGTCAGCGTGCTGTCGAAGCTCTGCGCAGCCAACAAGCCGGATAACAGACGCATCGATGTGCCGGAGTTGCCCAGATAGATCGGGCCCGGCGCAGGCTTCAGGCCATGCAGGCCGACGCCGTGGATGGTCACGCGACCGTGGTGCGGACCTTCGATCACCACCCCCATGTCGCGGAAGGCTTGCAAGGTCGCCAGCGCGTCTTCGCCTTCAAGGAAGCCTTCGACTTCGGTGACGCCTTCGGCCAGGGACCCGAGCATGATCGAACGGTGAGAAATGGATTTGTCGCCCGGTACACGAATCCGCCCAGTCAGGCGGCCACCAGGTTGTGCCAGGAAAATCAGGTCGTTGGAGTTCATAGCGTCCACATAAGCCCGGCGGGCCAGGATTTTACTGAAATGTTCGCGGGCAACCCGGGCGCGCGTAAACACGCCCAACAATTGGTGCCCATCCCCTGCATCGACCGCGTCGCGCAAGGCGTCGAGGTCGCTGCGAAATGTATCGAGTGTGCGCAGGACAGCTTCGCGGTTGGCGAGGAAGATGTCGTGCCACATGACCGGGTCGCTCCCCGCGATTCTTGTGAAATCGCGGAAACCGCCGGCAGCGTAACGGAAGATCTCAAGGTTTTCATTGCGCTTGGCCAACGAGTCGACCAAACCGAACGCCAGCAAGTGCGGCAAATGGCTAGTCGCCGCCAACACTTCGTCATGACGCTCGACCTGCATGTGCTCGACATCGGCACCCAATTCGCGCCACAAACGGTCAACCACTGCCAGAGCTGCCGGATCGGTTTGCTCCAGCGGTGTCAGGATTACTTTATGGCGACGAAACAGCTCGGCATTGGAGGCTTCCACCCCGCTTTGCTCGGAACCGGCAATCGGATGGCCCGGCACGAAACGCGCCGGCATGCCGCCAAACGCTGCGGTAGCCGCGCGCACCACGTTGCCTTTAGCGCTGCCGACATCAGTCAGAATGGCCGAACCCAACTGCATGCCAGCCAAGCGCGCCAGCATCTTCTCCATGGCGAGAATCGGCACGGCCAACTGAATCACGTCAGCGCCCTGGCACGCGGCGGCCAGGTCTTCTTCGCAGCGATCCACTACACCCAACTCGACCGCGAGTTTGCGTGATTGCGGGTCGAGATCGACGCCGACCACTTCGCCGCACAGGCCACTTTCACGCATGCCCTTGGCAAACGAACCGCCGATCAACCCCAGGCCGACCACCACCAGGCGGCCGATCACAGGTGCCGCAGGTTGCAGCGCAGTGACATCACCCACGAGCCAGAACCTTGGTCAACGCCGCAAGGAAGCGGCTGTTTTCGGCCGGCAAACCAATGGTGATGCGCAAGTGGTTCGGCATGCCGTAATTGGCCACCGGACGCACGATGACGCCTTCACGCAGCAGGCCCTGGAACGCCGGCGCCGCCACTTGTCCGAGATCGACGCAGATGAAGTTGCCCTTGGACGGAATCCAGCTCAGCCCCAATTGGCCAAAACCCGCTTGCAGTTGCTGCATGCCAGCTTCGTTCAAGCGACGGCTTTCGGCCAGGTATTCGGTGTCTTGCAATGCAGCGCACGCAGCGGCCAGCGCCAGGCTGTTTACGTTGAACGGTTGACGCACGCGGTTCAGCACATCTGCGACCACGGCGGTGGACAAGCCGTAACCGACCCGCAACGCCGCCAAGCCATAGGCCTTGGAGAAGGTACGCGACACCAGCAGGTTCGGATAAGCCGCCAGATAATCCAGGCCATCCGGCAAATCGCTGCCTTCGGCGTACTCGATATAGGCTTCGTCCAGCACCACCAGCACATGGGCCGGAACGTCCTGAAGGAATTCGTCCAGCGCTTCGGCGCCGAACCAGGTCCCGGTCGGGTTGTTCGGGTTGGCGATGAATACCACGCGAGTGTTGGCATCGATCGCCGCCAGCATCGCCGACAGATCATGCCCCCAGTCTTTGGCCGGGATGATGCGCGCGTCAGCGCCCACAGCTTGCGTGACGATCGGATAGACCGCAAACGCATGCTCGCTGAACACTGCGTTCAGGCCTGGCGCCAGATAGGCGCGCGCGACCAGCTCCAGAATGTCGTTGGAACCGTTGCCCAACGTCACCTGATCCAGCTCGACACGGCACTGATCGGCCAGCAAGGTCTTGAGCGCAAAACCGTTGCCGTCCGGATAGCGGGTCAGCTCGGCCGCTGCTTCGCGAATCGCGGCCAATGCCTTTGGACTGGCGCCCAACGGGTTTTCGTTGCTCGCCAGTTTGATGATGTTGGCCGGATCGATGTCCAGCTCACGCGCCAGTTCGTCCACGGGTTTGCCCGGAACGTACGGCGAAAGTTGTTGCACGCCCGGCTGTGCCAGAGCGAGGAAGTCACCACTCATTTGCTACCCCTTAGAGAACTGCTTTCGGGTAGGAACCCAGCACTTTGAGTGCTACTGCTTCCTGACTGATCTTTTCCAATACACCCTTGATCAACGGATCACGGTGATGACCGACGAAATCGATAAAGAACACGTAGGTCCATTTACCGCTGCGTGAAGGACGCGTCTCGATTCGCGTGAGGTCGATGCCGTTGTCATGGAACGGCACCAGCAATTCGTGAAGCGCGCCGGGTTTGTTGCTCATGGAAACGATGATCGAAGTCTTGTCGTCGCCGGTCGGCGGCACTTCCTGGCTGCCGATCATCAGGAAACGCGTGGAGTTGTCCGGGCGATCCTCGATTTTCTCGGCCAGATGGGTCAACCCGTACAGACTTGCCGCCATGTCGCCGGCAATCGCCGCCGAGTTCCACTCACCCTTGACCCGCTTGGCCGCTTCGGCGTTGCTGGAGACCGCCACGCGCTCGACATTCGGGTAGTGCGCGTCCAGCCACTTGCGGCACTGGGCCAGCGACTGAGCATGGGAATAGATGCGGCTGATGCTGTCGGTCTTGGTGTTTTCACCCACCAGCAGGTGATGGTGAATCCGCAACTCGACTTCGCCACAGATGACCATGTCGTGCTCGAGGAAGCTGTCGAGGGTGTGATTGACCGCGCCCTCGGTGGAGTTCTCCACCGGAACCACGCCAAAATTCACCGCGCCGGCCGCCACTTCGCGGAACACTTCGTCGATTGCCGCCATCGGCTTGCTGATCACCGCATGGCCGAAGTGCTTCATGGCCGCCGCTTGGGTAAAGGTGCCTTCCGGGCCGAGGTACGCCACTTTCAGCGGCTGCTCGAGGGCCAGGCACGAGGACATGATTTCGCGGAACAGCCGCGCCATTTCTTCGTTGCCCAGCGGCCCCTGATTGCGTTCCATCACGCGCTTGAGCACCTGGGCTTCACGCTCAGGACGATAGAACACCGGCACTTCGCCTTCGGCCAGCGAGGCCATCTTTACTCGCGCAACTTCCTGGGCGCAGCGTGCACGCTCACTGATCAGCTCCAGGACCTTGGTGTCCAGGGCATCAATGCGAACGCGCAGTGCCTTGAGTTCTTGCTCAGACATTAGCCGTGTTCCTTCTCGAACTCTGCCATGTACGAAACCAGTGCGTTGACCGCAACGATGTCGACGGCGTTATAGATGGAGGCGCGCATGCCACCCACGGAACGGTGACCTTTGAGGTTCAGCAGGCCTCGCTCGTCGGCACCGGCCAGGAATGGCTTGTCCAGACGGTCATCGGCCAGACGGAACGGTACGTTCATCCACGAGCGATCCGAGCGGTTGATCGGGTTGCTGTAGAGGCCGCTGGCGTCGATGAAGTCGTACAGCGTGCGCTGTTTCACCTCGTTGAGCTTGCCGATGGCTTCGACACCACCCTGCTCTTTCAGCCATTCGAATACCAGACCCGACAAGTACCAGGCCAGTGTCGGCGGAGTGTTGTACATCGAGCCGTTATCGGCCGCGACCTTGTAGTCGAGCATGGTCGGGCACAGCGAGCGCGCCTTGCCCAGCAGGTCTTCGCGAACGATGTTGACGACGATACCGCTCGGGCCGATATTTTTCTGGGCACCGGCGTAGATCATGCCGAAGCGCGAAATATCGACTGGACGCGACAGAATGTCCGAGGACATGTCGGCAACCAGCGGTACATCCCCGGTCTCGGGAATCCACTGGAATTCCAGACCGCCAATGGTTTCATTCGGTGCGTAGTGAACGTAGGCCGCGTCTTTGGACAGGCTCCATTCGTTTTGACCGGGAATAGCGAAATAGTCGTAAGGCTTGGCAGTCGCGGCAACGTTGACGTGGCCGTAGCGCGAAGCTTCTTCGATGGCTTTCTGCGACCAGATACCGGTGTCGATATAGTCGGCGGTGCCACTTTCAGGCAACAGGTTCAGCGGAATCTGGGCAAATTGCTGGCTGGCGCCGCCTTGCAGAAACAGCACTTTATAGTTCGAGGGGATATTCAGCAGATCACGCAGATCCTGCTCGGCCTTGGTCGCAATGGACACGAACTCATCACTGCGATGGCTCATTTCCATGACCGACAGGCCCTTGCCGTGCCAATCGAGGAGCTCACCCTGAGCGCGCTTCAGGACAGCTTCAGGCAGCGCCGCAGGACCGGCACAGAAGTTATAGGCTCTCTTGCTCACATCCAATCTCGCTCTGATTTGGTGGTATCACGCAATAAATCACGATATCAGTCGACACAAAGACCCAATGTGGGAGCGGGCTTGCCTGTGGCGAGGGGGCTTGCCCCCGTTCGATTGCGTAGCAATCGCAAACCAGTCGCCGCGCGCTAATGCGAGATTGCGGTGACTGGTTTCAGGGGCACTTCGCACCCCAACGGGGGCAAGCCCCCTCGCCACAAAAGCCCGGCACCCACACAAGATCTCCATGAGTGTCAAAACTTTCAAAAGGGACAAACAACAAGGGGCGAATTCTCATCCGCCCCCTGCTTGTCCGCTTATTGCTGCGGTTCTTCGTCGGCTGCGGCGTCGAGTTGCTGGTCTTCGGCAACGTCGTCGATCACGACCTCACCGTCGAACACTGCACCTTCTTCGCCCTCTTCGCCTTCGAGCTCTTCGCCCTCGACTTCCGACGGTTCCTGAACCCGCTCCAGACCGACCAGCGTTTCATCGCTGGCCAATTTGATCAGGGTCACGCCCTGGGTGTTACGCCCCAGGCTGGAGACTTCGTCGACACGGGTACGAACCAGGGTGCCCTGGTCGGAAATCAGCATGATCTCTTCACCGTCGAGCACCTGGACCGCGCCGACCAGACGGCCGTTACGGTCGTTGCTGACCATGGCGATAACGCCTTGACCGCCACGTTTGTACTCAGGGAACTCGGTGATCGCCGTGCGCTTGCCGAAACCACGCGCCGAAGCGGTTAGGATCTGGCTGCCTTCTTCCGGGATCAGCATGGAAATCAGCTTCTGCCCTTCCGGCAGGCGCATGCCGCGAACACCGCGAGCCGTACGACCCATGGCGCGAACGTCGGTTTCCTTGAAGCGAGTCACCTTGCCGCCGTCGGAGAACAGCATGACTTCGCGGCTGCCGTCGGTAATGGAAGCGGAAATCAGCACGTCGCCTTCATCCAGCTCCAGCGCGATCAGGCCGACGCTGCGTTGACGGCTGAAAGATTCCAGCGGGGTCTTCTTCACGGTGCCTTTGGCGGTCGCCATGAAGATGAAGTGACCTTCGGTGTATTCGTCGACCGGCAGCATGGTGGTGATGTATTCATCACTGTCCAGCGGCAGCAGGTTGACCAGCGGACGACCACGGGCCGCGCGCGAGGCTTCCGGAATTTCGTAGGTTTTCAGCCAGTACACTTTGCCTTTGCTGGAGAATAGCAGCAGCGTGGTGTGGCTGTTGGCAACCAGCAGGTGAGCGATGTAGTCCTCATCCTTGACGCCGGTCGCCGATTTGCCTTTGCCGCCACGACGCTGGGCCTGGTACGCAGCCAATGGCTGGGTCTTGGCGTAGCCACCGTGGGAGATGGTCACGACGCGCTCTTCTTCCGGGATCATGTCACCCAGGGTCAGGTCGAGACGGGCATCGAGAATTTCGGTGCGGCGCACGTCGCCGTATTCGGCGCGGATCACTTCCAGCTCTTCGCGGATCACTTCCATCAGGCGCGTGGCGCTGCTGAGGATGCGGATCAGTTCGCCGATCTGGTTGAGAATCTCTTGATACTCGGCCAGCAGCTTTTCGTGTTCCAGACCGGTCAGACGGTGCAGACGCAGTTCCAGAATGGCTTGCGCCTGTTCTGGCGACAGGAAGTACTTGCCTTCACGCAGGCCGTATTGCGGGTCCAGGGTCTCCGGACGGCATGAATCGGCACCGGCGCGCTCAACCATCGCAACCACGGCGGAAGATTCCCACGCAGTCTTGATCAGCGCTTCCTTGGCTTCCGACGGCGTTGGCGAGGCTTTGATCAGGGCGATGACCGGGTCGATGTTCGACAGGGCAACGGCTTGACCTTCCAGGATGTGACCACGTTCGCGGGCTTTACGCAGCTCGAACACGGTGCGGCGGGTAACCACTTCGCGACGGTGACGAACGAAGGCTTCCAGCAGGTCCTTGAGGTTCAGTATCCGTGGACGGCCGTCGATCAGCGCAACGATGTTGATACCGAACACCGCTTGCAACTGGGTCTGGGCGTAGAGGTTGTTGAGGATCACCTCAGGCACTTCGCCGCGACGCAGTTCGATCACCACGCGCATACCGTCTTTGTCGGACTCGTCGCGCAGTTCGGTGATGCCTTCCAGCTTCTTCTCTTTAACCAGCTCGGCGATCTTCTCGATCAGACGGGCCTTGTTCAACTGGTAAGGGAGTTCGGTGATAACGATCTGTTGGCGACCACCGACCTTGTCGATGTCTTCAATCGTCGAACGCGCACGCATGTAAATGCGCCCGCGACCGGTGCGGTAGGCTTCGATGATGCCGGCGCGACCGTTGATGATCGCGGCGGTCGGGAAGTCCGGACCGGGGATGTATTGCATCAGCTCATCGATGGTCAACTCGGGGTTGTCGATGAGCGCCAGGCAACCGTCGATGACTTCACCGAGGTTGTGCGGCGGGATGTTAGTCGCCATGCCCACGGCGATACCGCTGGAGCCGTTGACCAACAGGTTGGGAATACGGGTCGGCATGACCGCCGGGATCATTTCGGTGCCGTCGTAGTTCGGCACCCAGTCCACGGTTTCTTTGTGCAGGTCAGCCAGCAGCTCGTGCGCCAGCTTGGTCATGCGCACTTCGGTGTATCGCATGGCCGCGGCGTTGTCGCCGTCCACCGAACCGAAGTTGCCCTGACCGTCTACCAGCAGGTAGCGCAGCGAGAATGGCTGCGCCATCCGAACGATGGTGTCGTAGACAGCGGTATCACCGTGCGGGTGATATTTACCGATCACGTCACCGACAACACGGGCAGATTTCTTGTACGGCTTGTTGAAGTCGTTACCCAGCTCGCTCATCGCGAACAGCACACGCCGGTGCACGGGCTTCAAGCCATCGCGCGCATCCGGCAGGGCCCGCCCGACAATTACGCTCATTGCGTAGTCGAGGTAGGACTGCTTCAGCTCGTCTTCGATATTGACCGGTAGGATTTCTTTGGCCAGTTCGCCCATGAGAAGCTCGATTCCTTTTTCTGGTGAAACCTCGTCACATCCATATGGGACGAACGAAGCTCGCCGTTGCAGGCTGAGTGCCATGCACCGACTTACGACAAACCAACGATTTTTGCCATGGATTTGCGCAGTTAAGACAACCCCGCGGGACTGCCTCGGAAAACGCCGGATGTTATCACAAGAGCCGCCACGCACCTATCCCCCATATGAGCATGGAGCATAGTTAGTTGACCGGTGACAGGCTTGAAGGAGACGAGAGGGGCTTAGAGCCGCAATGAATGCAGATTCTGTAGATGAATGAGGGTTATTTGGTGGCTGTAACTGCCACTTCGCGAGCACGCCCGCTCCCACATTGGTTCACTGGTGGGCCTGAGATCATGGCCTCACATCAATCAATTGTGGGAATAGGCGTGCTCGCGGAGGCGATTTATCAGGCGCCAGACCGCTTTAATGCAGGCGCTTGCGGCACATCAACTGCGCCATCTTCGCGGTGTCCGGCCGCTCGACGATGCCTTTTTCGGTGACGATCGCATCAATCAGGTCGGCCGGCGTCACGTCGAACACCGGATTGAACGCATCGACGTCCGCTCCGACGCGCTTGCCGCCGACCTCCAGCAATTCGCGACCGTCGCGTTCTTCGATAGGAATTTCGTCACCGCTGGCCAGGTTCATGTCGATGGTCGAGCTCGGCGCGACGACCATGAAACGCACGCCGTGGTGCATGGCGTTGACCGCCAGTTGATAAGTGCCGATCTTGTTCGCCACATCGCCATTGGCGGTGATCCGGTCGGCACCGACGATCACCCAGGTCACGCCTTTGGTTTTCATGATGTGCGCCGCAGCGGAGTCGGCATTTACCGTCACGGGAATGCCTTCATTGGCCAATTCCCACGCGGTCAAGCGCGAACCTTGCAGCCACGGACGGGTTTCGTCGGCGTAGACGCGCTCGACCATACCCTCGATGAAAGCCGCGCGAATCACCCCCAGCGCCGTGCCGAAACCGCCCGTCGCCAGCGCACCCGTGTTGCAGTGCGTCAGGATTGCCTGCGCATTGCCCTGATGCTTGCGGATCAGGTCCACGCCCAGTTGCGCCATGGTCAGGTTGGCTTCGCGATCACTTTCATGAATGGCGATGGCCTCCGCCTCAAGCGCCGCCAGCGGGTCGGCATCGCCCTTGATTCGGTCCAGGCGGTCGCGCATGCGACTCAAGGCCCAGAACAGATTCACTGCCGTGGGCCGGGTATCGGCCAGCAAGGCGAAATCCTCTTCCCACGCCGCCTGCCAGTCACCGCCCTCGGCAATCCGCGCGCGGGCTGACAACACCATGCCATAGGCGGCACTGATGCCTATGGCCGGCGCGCCGCGCACCACCATCGAACGAATGGCCTCGGCCACCCCAGCGGCGCTGGAGTAGGCGATCCAGGTTTCTTCGAACGGCAGAATGCGCTGATCCAGCAGATACAGGGCGCCATCACGCCAATCGATGGCCTTCACTTTCTCCGCAGCCAACAGTCGATCGCGCATCAATCACCCCGCACTCATGAACAAAAGCCGCCGATTATAGCGATCCCCCCGCGAAGACGCTCGGGTATACTTCGCCATCCTTACAAAAGCACTGGAACCGACCTTCGATGCCGAACACTGCCGCTGCGCTCGACCTGTTGTTGCTGCCGACCTGGCTGGTACCCGTCGAACCTGCTGGCGTTGTCCTGAAGGAGCACGGCCTGGGCATTCGCGACGGGCGTATTGTGTTTATCGGCCCGCGCGAGGCTGCGCTGAAGCTTAACGCAACCGAAGTGCGCGAGTTGCCGGGCATGTTGCTCAGCCCGGGCCTGATCAATGCCCACGGGCATGCGGCGATGACGCTGTTCCGCGGCCTGGCCGATGATTTGCCGCTGATGACCTGGCTGGAAAACCACATCTGGCCCGCCGAGGCCAAGTGGGTCGATGAGGCGTTCGTCCGTGACGGCACCGACCTGGCCATCGCCGAACAGATAAAAGGTGGCATCACCTGTTTCTCTGACATGTATTTCTTCCCGAAGGTTGCCAGCGAGCGCGTGCACAACAGCGGCATACGCGCGCAAATCGCGATTCCGATCCTCGACTTCCCGATCCCCGGCGCCAGTTCGGCCGACGAAGCCATTCGTCAGGGCGTGGAATTGTTTGGCGATCTCAAACATCACGAGCGCATCAAAGTCACGTTCGGCCCCCACGCGCCGTACACCGTCGGCGACGAGAATCTGGAGAAAATCCGGGTGATCGCCGAAGAGCTGGACGCCTCGATTCACATGCACGTCCACGAAACCGCCTTCGAAGTGCAGCAATCGGTCGAACAGCGTGGCGAACGGCCGCTGGCCCGACTCGGTCGTCTCGGCTTGCTGGGACCGCGCTTCCAGGCGGTTCACATGACCCAGATCAGCGATGAAGACCTGGTGTTGCTGGTAGAAAGCAACACCCATGTGATTCATTGCCCGGAGTCGAACCTGAAGCTGGCCAGCGGTTTTTGCCCGGTCGAGCGGTTGTGGCAGGCGGGCGTCAACGTCGCGGTCGGCACCGACGGCGCGGCCAGCAATAATGACCTCGACCTGCTCGGCGAAACCCGTACCGCCGCGCTGCTGGCCAAAGCCGTCGCCGGCTCCGCCACCGCGCTCGGCGCCCACAGTGCGCTGCGCATGGCCACGCTCAACGGCGCGCGGGCGCTGGGGATCGAAGCAGACACGGGCTCGCTGGAGATCGGCAAAGCCGCCGACATCGTCGCGTTTGACCTGTCCGGCCTGGCGCAGCAACCGGTCTACGACCCGGTTTCGCAGCTTATATACGCCACCGGCCGCGACTGCGTGAAACACCTGTGGGTCGCCGGCAAACAGCTGCTCGACGACCGGCGCCTGACGCGCCTGGATGAAGAACAGCTGTGCGCCACCGCCAAGGCCTGGGGCCAGCGCATCAGCGGCCACACCGAATCGTAAGCACCCCGGACCCACCACCGGGGCTACAGGATTTTTCAAGTTTTAGAGGACTGAACCATGAGCAACGTCGACCACGCCGAAATCGCAAAATTCGAAGCCCTGGCCCATCGCTGGTGGGACCGCGAAAGCGAGTTCAAACCGCTGCACGACATCAACCCGCTGCGCGTCAACTGGATTGACGAGCGTGTCAGCCTGGCGGGCAAAAAAGTCCTCGACGTCGGTTGCGGCGGCGGCATTCTCAGCGAGGCCATGGCCCAGCGCGGCGCCACCGTAATGGGCATTGACATGGGCGAAGCGCCGTTGGCGGTCGCGCAATTGCACCAACTGGAATCCGGAGTGAGCGTCGAATACCGGCAGATCACCGCCGAAGACCTCGCCGAGGAAATGCCTGAACAATTCGACGTCGTCACCTGCCTGGAAATGCTTGAGCACGTGCCGGACCCGTCCTCGGTGATCCGCGCCTGTTTCCGCATGGTCAAGCCGGGCGGCCAAGTGTTTTTCTCGACGATCAACCGCAACCCGAAGGCCTACCTGTTCGCCATCGTCGGCGCCGAATACATCATGAAGTTGCTGCCGCGTGGCACCCACGACTTCAAGAAATTCATCCGGCCTTCCGAGCTCGGTGCCTGGAGCCGCATGGCAGGCCTGACCGTCAAGGACATCATCGGCCTGACGTACAACCCGCTGACCAAGCATTACAAACTGGCGTCCGATGTTGACGTCAATTACATGATCCAGACCCTGCGCGAGGAATAAGCCGATGCGTATCAGAGCAGTCCTTTTCGACATGGACGGCACGCTGCTCGACACCGCGCCGGACTTCATCGCGATCTGCCAGGCAATGCGCGCCGACCGCGGCTTGCCACCGATGAACGACAAGCACATCCGTGACGAGATCTCGGGTGGCGCCAAAGCGATGGTCGCCGTGACCTTCTCCATGGACCCGGAATCGCCGGGCTTTGAAGCGTTGCGACTCGAGTTCCTGGAGCGCTATCTGGCCGGTTGTGCGGTTCACAGCAAGCTTTTCGACGGTATGGGCGAATTGCTCGCCGACATCGAGAAAGCCAACCTGATCTGGGGCGTGGTGACCAACAAACCGCTGCGCTTCGCCGAGCCGATCATGCAGCAACTGGGGCTGGCCGAGCGTTCGGCGCTGCTGATTTGCCCCGACCACGTGAAGAACAGCAAACCGGACCCGGAGCCGCTGATCCTGGCCTGCAAGATGCTCGACCTCGATCCGGCCAGCGTGCTGTTCGTGGGCGATGACTTGCGCGATATCGAATCCGGCCGTGATGCTGGCACCAAGACCGCCGCGGTGACGTACGGCTACATTCATCCGGACGATAATCCCCGGCATTGGGGCGCGGACGTCGTGGTCGATCATCCGCTGGAGTTGCGCAAGGTGCTCGACAGCGCCCTTTGTAGCTGCTGACCTGACGGGGGCAAGCCCCCTCACCACAGGTGACGCGTGCCTACTGTTGAATTGTTATGAGGTTTTTTTATGTTTGATTATTCCGCCCGCCCTGAATTGCTCAAGGACCGGGTCATCCTGGTCACTGGCGCTGGCCGGGGTATTGGCGCCGCCGCTGCGAAAACCTACGCCGCTCACGGCGCCACCGTGTTGCTGCTGGGCAAGACCGAAGCCAACCTGACTCAGGTCTATGACGAAATCGAAGCCGCCGGCCATCCTCAGCCGGCGGTGATTCCGTTCAATCTCGAAACCGCCCTGCCCCATCAATACGATGAGCTGGCCGCGATGATCGAAACCGAATTCGGCCACCTCGACGGTTTGCTGCACAACGCCTCGATCATTGGTCCGCGTACACCGCTCGAGCAGTTGTCGGGCGAGAATTTCATGCGTGTCATGCACGTCAACGTCAACGCGATGTTCATGCTCACCAGCACTCTTCTGCCGTTGCTCAAGCTGTCTCGGGACGCTTCGGTGGTGTTCACTTCAAGCAGCGTCGGTCGCAAGGGTCGCGCGTATTGGGGCGCTTATGGCGTGTCCAAGTTTGCAACGGAAGGTCTGATGCAAACCTTGGCCGATGAAGTTGAAAACGTCGCGCCAGTGCGCTCCAACAGCGTTAATCCGGGCGCGACCCGCACCAGCATGCGTGCCCAGGCTTATCCGGCCGAAAACCCGCAGAACAACCCTGCCCCGGAAGAGATCATGCCCGTCTATCTCTACTTGATGGGTCCGGACAGCATCGGTATCAATGGCCAGGCGTTTAACGCCCAGTAACAACCGCGCGTCGCATTTAGTGCCGCGCCGGCTTACCGTCGCGGCACTGAAACTCCGCTGCAACTACTGCGCTATAGAGTCAATTGGCCGGCGCTAAAAACCCTCACGCTTACCAAATACCGTCGCAGCATATTGATTCAGAACGATTTTTATCCGAATGAACTGAATGGCACGACTTTCGCTCTAAAGTTGTTCAGACACGCCGAGTGAAGCAAGCGGGCCAACGCCTCAGTCGATAGGTTACTAATCTTCGGCAAAGCGGACTAAACTTGCGTCAATTGTCCTGCGGGACTGATGGACCAGTATGACGCGCAGCCCACGCCGCTCTCACCCAGCCTGTAAGACAGCCTTACTGCTTAGGGGCTCACGCCATATGAAATCGCCTTCCCAGACCAACGCAATTGACTTTGATAGCGCCAAATTGCAACGCCTGGGCTTCGGTCAGCAGCCAGCTCTTCTGGAAAGGCCGGCGAGCCTGGCGCAGTTGCGTCAGCAACTGAGCCAACAGTTGCAAACCAGTCTTGAGCCACAACGCATTCTCGGTCTGTTCTTCCGTGAAATTCAGCGTCTGGTGCCGCTGGATGCCCTGACCTATGAGCATCCGGCCAGCGATTTGCGTCTGGAGTTCGGCCAGCGCGGCCATCATTCGGTCAGCTACAGCCTCAGTCATGAAGGCGAGCAGTTGGGTGAACTGGTGTTTCGGCGCAATCAGCGCTTCAGCGAACACGAACAGGGCAACCTCGAATCGTTGCTCTCAGCCCTGCTCTTTCCGATGCGCAACGCCCTGCTGTACCGCGCGGCAACCCAAAGTGCACTGCGCGATCCATTGACCGATACCGGCAACCGCATCGCCATGGACCAGACCCTGCAGCGTGAAATCGAGATGTCGCGGCGCCACCTGATGCCGTTGTCATTGCTGATGCTGGACATCGATCACTTCAAAAACGTCAACGATGTTTACGGCCATAGTGCTGGCGACGACGTATTGAAAGCGGTCGCTGCCGCGATCAAAAACCAGCTGCGCAACGTCGACATGGTGTTCCGTTTTGGCGGGGAGGAGTTTCTGATCCTGTTATCCAACACCACCCGCGAGGCCGCAGCCGTGGTTGGCGAACGGTTGCGCTGTGCGGCGCAGGCTCAGGAATATAAGGCCGACGGCAAGGCGATCGAACTGACGGTCAGTCTCGGCTGCTCGACCCTATTGCCCGGCGAGTCCGCCGAAAGCTTGTTACGCCGTGCCGACAGTGCGCTGTATGTCGCCAAACGCGAAGGCCGCAACCGGTTGACGATGGCAGGTTGAGCCGCCACCGCTGAAAAAAAGGGGAGCCAAATGGCTCCCCTTTTTAGTGCGCGAACTTCAGATCAGTTTTCGGCCAGCGCCATCCGTTCACGCAACAGCGGCAGCTTTTCCGAATGCTCTAGCGCCATGCAACGCTCAAGAAACAGGTGCATGTAGTCATAGCTCTTGCATACAGCCTGACGCAGTTCCGCTTGCAGGGATTTGCTCGGGTTCATGCCCGCCAGGGTGCAGATAATTTCCAGTGCCTCCCAGGGATGGGCGTCGTCGTACTGGGCGTGCATCTTCAACCACTTCATCGCCCGCTTGCGGTCCTCCTCCGGGAACGCTGCCGCGTAGACGCCAGTGGAGCAAACCACTGCCGACCACTCGCCGGTCGCGCCCTCAATGGCGTAGTTGGTCGCGGCGATGGCAACGATCAGCGAATCCGCCGAACTGGTGTGCCAGCACCAATGGCTCAAGGCGTGAAGTTCGGGGGCCACCTGTTGCGCCTGCAAATCTTCCAGGCTGACGCCATGGGCCCGGCTCCAGTGCACCCAATAATCGGCGTGGTTGAGTTCCACGCGAATATTGCGCATGAGCCATCGTCGCGCCATGTCTTCACCGGGATGACGGGCGAAACGGGTCTTGGTCAGGTTTTGTGCCATGTATAACGCGAACTGTTCGACCACTGGCCAGCCACCAATAAGGTACTGACGCATGGTTTTTGCGCTGAGTTTGTTATCACGCATGCGCTGATACAGTTCGTGTTCGACAACCCGGCGCTTACTCTCGCTGCAATCCTTGATGAGCTGTTGTGCCCAGGCGGGATAACTTGCAGCTTCCATGAGTGGTCCGGTTCGGTTGAATGTGTCGATCACTGTCGGGCTCCTTTTGATTGTGATTGTTCGGATCAGCAAGAGATTTCAGCGGAATGTGCCGGGCGCCTTGAATAACAAAGGTTGAGGCCTGGCAGGACGACTTTGCAGACTATCGCAGGTAAACAGATGCGGGCGTTCAATCACATACCCTTGAGCGAAGTCGACCCCTATCTCCAGTAATGCCTGTTCGATCTGGGGTGTTTCTACAAACTCTGCAATCGTGCGTTTACCCATTACATGTCCGATGTGATTGATCACTTCGACCATGGCGCGGTTAATCGGGTCGTCCAGCATGTCCTTTACGAAACTTCCATCGATCTTCAGGAAGTCTACAGGTAAATGTTTCAAGTAAGCGAATGAGGACATTCCGGCGCAGAAGTCATCCAATGAAAAATGACATCCTAAACCTTTGAGTTCATTGATAAATCTAATTGCACTTCCTAAATTCGAAATGGCACTCGTTTCGGTGATTTCAAAACAAATCATTTCAGGCGGAATGGCATAAGTAACAAACTGTTCACGCAGGAAGTCCAGGAACGCCTCATCTCCTATAGTTGTGCCTGACAGATTAATCGCACACATGGCCAGCGGTTCTTTATGTCCGTCCTTTATACATTGAGCAATGATCTTGAAAACATTCTCGACCACCCAACGATCAAGCGCTGTCATCAAGCCATAACGCTCGGCCGCCGGAATGAAACTGTCGGGCAATATCATGCGACCGGCTTCGTCATGCAGGCGCAGCAGAATTTCGATGTGCCCACTCCCGCGTTGGGTATGCCCAAGCGGCGCAATCTCTTGGGAGTACAGACAGAAGCGGTTCTCTTCCAGCGCCATATGCAATCGCTGCACCCACGCCATTTCACCGAAGCGCAGGGACAGTTCCGAGTCATCGGCGTGATACACCTGAACCCGGTTACGGCCCTTTTCCTTGGCCATGTAACACGCCATATCGGCTGCGCGCAGCGACGATTCGAGGGTCGTCGGCGCTTGGGCGACATGCACCAGCCCGATACTCACCGTCGTGACGAATGGCCGCCCCTTCCATACAAAATGCAGATTCTGCACGGTCTGGCGCAGCCCCTCGGCAATCTTTTCGGCCGCTTCCGGCGGGCAGTTCTCCAGCAAAATGCCGAACTCGTCACCGCCCAACCGCGCCAGCGTGTCACCTTCGCGCAAACCTGATTGCAACAAGGCGCAGATATGCCGCAGCAACTCATCGCCCGCCGCATGGCCGCAGGTGTCGTTGACCAGCTTGAATTGGTCCAGATCAAGGAACATCAACGCGTGGCGACCGGATTGCCGCGTCAGGTTATGCAGCGCCTGCTCGAGGCGATACTCGAATTCGCGGCGGTTGGCCAGCCCGGTCAAGGCGTCATGGGTTGCCTGCCAGGACAGATTGGCGATGTATTGCCGCTCCTGGGTCATGTCGTGCAGCACCAGCACAGTGCCGCTGACCTTGCCGGCGTTGCGGATCGGCGAACCCACCAGGGTCACCGAGACCGTGCTGCCGTCCAGGCGCTGGATCAGTTTTGAATGCTCGCTGCCACCGCTGAGCTGTCCGCTCAGAATGTGCTCGATCAGGGTGAAGCCGTCCGCCTGGGCATTGTCATCCAGAAGGTTGAACAACGCCGCCAGGGGTAACCCCGTTGCCTGCTCGGCTTTCCAGTGGGTCAGGGCTTCAGCCGCGGGGTTCATGTAGGCAATTGCGCCCTCGACATCCGTGGTAATCACCCCGTCACCGATCGACTGCAGGGTGATCTGTGCCCGGTCTTTTTCCAGTTGCAGTGCCTCGGCAAACGCGTGGCGTTGTTTGAGCAACTTGTGGGTACGCAACAGGGCGAGCGCAATCAACCCCAGCGCAGTGGCGAGGTTCGTCACCAGCAGCAATCGCAGGATCAGGCGCGAGCCCTCGCCCAAGGCATCGCTGAAGGCTTTGGCCGCGGGCGTCACGCCATCGTTGATGGCGAATATCTGCTCTTTCCAGCGCCGGATGTCGGCGTTCGAGGCCTGGCTGTCGGTGATCTGTCGATGCATCTCCTGCGCGACGTCATCGAGTTGCACCAAGTAGCCGTCACCCACGGTCCAGCGGTCGATAGCCTTCTCAAGGTAGCTGAAGTGCCGGAAATTGAGGTACAGCCAGATCAGGCTGGATACGTCGTCGGGATGGTTGCCCCCCTTGAGAATCGCGACCCGCGCAGCCTCAATGTTGGGCGGCTGGTGATCCAGCGCCAGGCGCAGTTCATGACCGCCCTGTGGCACCGCAATAGCGTCCCGGTATTTATTGAAAATCGCCTCGTCGCGGCTGTCCGCATAGAGGTTGAGGTAGTAGATGGCGTCCTTCTGGCCCTTTGACCACAGGCTTTCCCCGGCCACATAGCCACGAACCGCCGACAGCACATACAGACTGACCCCGCCCAATAGCGCCTGGAAAAGCACTACGGCAATAAATGGCCAGACGATGCCTAACAACCTTGGCGTTCCGAGAGTCCGCGTCTGATTCATGAGTTCCCTTGATTTAGCACTGCCAGATCATCATTCCGAGGTGATCGCTACAGCTAGACTAGGGGGCGTTCTCGGTCCCGGCAAGCGAGAAGCCGGTTGTGATGACCAAGTCCCTGCAAATAGCTGTTGTTTCCAGGGCGTTGCCGGCAGCCGCGCTGTCCGTATCAAAATATCTATATACCGCCCTCCTGCTCTCGTTTTCGCTTGAAATCGGACCACGACCCATCGCCTTTGTGCGATGCGACGATGATTCGACAATCAAGAGAAGCCGCTCATGCAAGCACCCACTTCAAGCACCCCGGCCCCTTCGTCGCCTTCCGATGCCCAGCTATATCAGGGCCAGTTGGACGATTACGAACTCATGCTGACTGCAATGCGCGACGTCAATCTGCATCAATTGATACCGATACGGCCTTTTTCACCGCTACACCGTCTGAGCGAGGACGGGTACACCGCGCTGTGGCAATTACTGCGCGACAGTGACTACATCGCCCTGTGCACGAACCTCAAGCTTCAGCACTTCGATCTTTGCGTCAATTTCAAGGATGGCAACTATGTCTATCAGGCTTGGGCAATCGATGGGGGCCGCGTTTCTCTGGCATTGACGGAACATGAAAAATGGCAGGCGCTGAAGACCCGGATCGAACAGGCCGCGACGTTACTGGGTGGAGAGATACACTCCAACCGCTGTATCAGCCTGGACAGGATCTGCCAGTTTTACGGGCTGGCGCCGTGGCGATTGCATCACCCCCAGGAGCACCCGGCCGCCATCACCGCCCTGCAAGAAAAGATTGCCAGTCATCGCTTGCGGCTCGAGGACGATTTTGACGCCCTCGACCTGAAGCGAAGGCCGACAGCAGACGAGCGTGAAATGGTTCAACTGCTCCAGCAAGTCTTTCCTGACACTGCGCTCGATGTTCAGGCACTTCATTGCGACCGGGTTCGCGGCGAAATAATAGCGGCGATCAAGCAATTCCTGCCCGAGGAAACCACCTCACTGCTGACCCACCTTGCCAACGACATCCTGTCTGCCGCGACGAACGATCGGGTGCGCGCAACGCCGACTGTCTATCTGGAAAAAATTCTCCATAGCGCTGAAGCCGTGAAACTGGGAAATGTCTTGCTGTCGACGATGGGTTGGTTCGGCGGCGCGTCAGGCGAAGAGACCTCCCCGTTCATCCGAACTAGGCTGACGGCCAACGCATTGCAGTATTGGTTGTCTTCACGATCCTTCGACAATCGCGACCTGATCGCCGGTTACGACTGGCAGGCGTGCTCAAACTGGGGGAAGAGCTATCAGGCTATCCGCGCCGACTTTGAAACCCATTTGCTGACATCAGAACGAGCAACGTCGGAGAAAGAGGCGATTGTTAGCGCGCGGTTGTTCCTGTCCCGATGTCCGACCGAGTGCCGTATCAGCGATATTCCGCTCGAACTTCCCTATAGAAGTTCAATCGTCTGGGTCAACTTCATAAATGGCGTCAATTTGATCAAGGCGCTCGACAGCGGGTTGCTGGACAGACTGACGTTCCAGCAACTGGTCAACTTGCCGACCCAGTTAACTGAAGGCGCGACGCCAGAACAGCTGAATAAAGTCGCGCTGGCGCGACTGCTTCCAACCCTGGACTGGGCAGTAACCCAGGGTTTCCTTAGCCAAGGAAAACGTGAACATCACACGCAGCAGGATATTGACCGGGCAGTGTCGGAACTGGAAAAACAGACTGACGAACTCAATGAAGCCGTCACCCGAATCGGTGAAGCGCCGCCCCAGCGATTGGCCATGGCCAAAAACGAAGTGGAGCAGCTCTTTGGAAAAGACGCCTTTACCGCGGATGGCCGAAGACTCGCCAGGACTCAAATGGGGCCCGTCACTCACCGTGACACGCCGTTCCTCAAAGGCGAGGGCTACGCGTCCTACTCGTTCCTCGACGTCCTCGCCTGCGGCAAGTTTGACGATCAGAAACGCTGGTTTGTAACAGAAGCCAACGGCACCACCCTCAACGGGCAATGGATCCGCATTGACGAGCACCGAACGATAAAGACCGAAGGCCCCTGGCCTTTACCGGAGAAAACGTTGCTGGGCCTCCCGTGGGTCATGTCACGGCACACGCGACTGCCAGACGTCCAAATGCTTTTCGACACGGCTTTCAAACGCCATCTGGAGCGGATCTCCGCGGCCTATGAAACGCTGATCAGACACCAACTTGCCTCGCTGCCTTTTACCGACCGCCAGGCGTTGGAATCGGGCGAGGTCCGGGTCTACACGCTGAGAAAGCAAACCACGCTGGTCGAGGGCCGCAATGAAACACCGGAAATGCACCTGCCGCTCAGAGCGCGTAATGGCGTGATATTGCAGGCGACTCATGACTTCAAGACCACCTGTTACGAACTGCTGCCCAGAGCGGCCGTGCTGCGTCGTATCGAAAATCCGGACGCGAAGCTGTTCGGTGGCGAACTCAAATCTGAAGAATGGCGTGTCTCCAAAAACGGCACCTATACCGTCAAGGTGCTGCGTCATAAAACAGTGCCGTTTGACTGGGACGCACATCTAACCGGTACCGCCCCCAAGCAGCAAACTGACTGTCAGGCCATCATCGAACAGCTGGGAGATACGCTCACCGCACCGCCCAAATCTGCGCAGAACACGCACGGTGCCCCACTGGCGTTATCGTCGAGCCGCTCAGTTGCAATCAGCCATCACATCGCAAAGGAGTTGTTGTTCGTCGACCCGGTTGCACTTCGTAAAAGCGCTGCCGGGCAGACACAGTTTGAACTCGAAGAAGAGAAAACAGAGACAGGACTGATGATCATCAAAATGCTCTTGCCGTTCTGGGGCAGCATCGAGGACCTGCTGTCAGATGACAAAAATCGCCATGCCATGGGTGTTTTTGGTCTGTTCACTGATCTGCTGTCCTTCGCGCTGCCGATTGGCAAATTTGTATCGGGTTCGGCACGGCTGATCACCACCACGACCCGATTGAGCGTGCGAACCGCGCACCCCGGTTTTACCTCGCTGACCAAAAAACTGTTGGCTTCGACGCTAAAGGCCCTGAACCCGCTTGATGGCATTCCTGCATTGCTTAAGGCATCAGGCACCATCGTATGGAAGAACGGGCGATTGGCCCTTGGCACACTCAATGGCCTGAGGGGAAAAACCGGCCATTACCGTTTTGTGCAGAGCCTGCCGCAGATCGGCGATGCAGGACGCTGGAAGTCCCTGGCAGTCGGTGATCAGTTAGCGCGCGTCAACGGCATTGATAACGTACCGGTGCGAAATCTGGCGAGCGCTGGCAACTCCGACTATCGCCTGATCGAGCCGATAGCCTCCAAACCCTACGGCCCGACACTGACCACCAAGTCCGGCGAATGCTCGCCTGGAGGCTCCCATTACTCGGCCATCGAAAAAACCGACCAGCACGTCATCGTCGAAATACCGGAAAACACTCGGGTCAACGAGGTGCTTGAAGTCGATGGCCGCACCACGTTGTTCCTCGACGAGGTGCCCTACCGACTGGATGGCGAGACATTGCTTCGCGCCGATCTGGTCGACGGCGGCGGCACGTTGAAAGCGCTTCCATGCCGAGTGCGTCGTGCTCCCAGATATCCAAAGTGTAAAACCCGCTATGCCGGCCACGAGCCGGCGCCCACGCCTGACATTGGCCATTTCGATGAAACCAAAGGTTGGGCCACCTGGTTTGGCGATGTCATTTACACCCCCGCCACCGGCAGGGCGCCGATGCGGATCGCCGCGCTCGCCGCCCACTCGTCCCTCGAAGCCACGCTGGAATTTCAGAAAGGTATTTACGGGCGGGTCATGGTCAGCGTTCCCGTACGCGGACAACAAACTGTCGATAACTTCCGCGTCGGCGCCATCCTCGTCGAAGCGATGGATGGCTCAAAAACCTATGTGTTCACGCGCCTGAACGCGGGGGATTTTCTGGTTGCCGAGCGGATAAAAGGCCAGAACGTGTACGACACGCTGACCTTCAGGAAAGCCGAGACCCTTGACGATGAACTGCGGCGGGAGTTGCAGGTGGTGTACACCGGCTCCCTGAATGCCAACAACGTTGCGCGAATCCATGGCATCGATGCCGTCGAGCGCGCCATGAAAACCATGGAAGAAATAGCCATCCCGATTGGCGGTCATGTGAATCCACCCGACACGCTCAAATGGATCAACGTCGATACCAGTCCCGGAGAGGCGGTGCTGTTCGATCACTCGACCCGAATGATCGTCACCCGGCTGCCTGAAGGTGCGAAAAGCTGGTCACGCAGCAAGGAGGCGTCCACATTGTTCCGCACCAGAACGGCAGAGATATTCGACACCTTGTTCCTTGAACCGACCATCAAACCGAAGAGCGCAGACAGCGCGCTAAGAATCGGCGCGACGATGAACAAGCTCCATAAACTCCTCCCTCGAAACCGTCGTTCGTATAGACCGAGGAACATCGCCTACGCCGAGGTGACCACGACGACGGGACAACGGGAAGTCTATGTCAGCGTTTCCGGCACGCAGGAAACGACCGGGCATTTGCCATTGTTCAGGCACCATTTGGGGACGGACACGGTGAAAGTCGGCGAAACGACCTACTTCAATATCGACTTCAACGAGGCGTCTCCCGGCACTTCGCTGAAGCTGACGCCCCAAGGCAAACTGCTGGCGGTGCCACACACCATAAAAGACATCGCCGCCTATTCGCCAGCAATGACCCGCGCCCCGACGTCACTGGACAGCGAAAGCAAGTTGATTGGTGTTATCCGCGAGAAATATCCGGACCCTCAATCCATCCAATCAATCGACGTCGCGACGACCATGCCGCCTTGCGACTCGTGCGCGGTGGTGTTGAAAGAGTTCGGCTACGACGGCGGGGAAAACGCGCTCAGTGTCCTGTGGAATTGACTTAGAGCTGCTGCAAATGCCCATAAAGCTTGGCGTAGAGCCCACCGTCGGCAATCAACTGCTGATGGTCGCCATCCTCGGCAATTTGCCCACCGTCGAACACCAGCACCCGGTCGGCCTGCTTCACCGCCGACAACCGGTGCGCGATGATCAGCGTGGTGCGGTGGCTGAGGAAGCGCGCCAGTGCCTGGTGCAAGTTGTATTCGGTGGCGGCATCCAAGGCAGAGGTGGCCTCGTCGAGGATCACCACTTTGGGTTCCGCCAGCACCATTCGCGCAATCGCCAGTCGTTGGCGCTGCCCGCCGGACAAGCGCACGCCGGAGCGTCCGACAATGCTGTCCAGGCCGTTCGGCAGCTCTCGAACGGTCTGATGCAATTGCGCAATTTCCAGCGCTTGCCAACAGGCGTCGTCGCTGCGTGAACGCCCCATGGTCAGGTTGGCGCGGATCGTATCGTTGAACAACGCGGGATGCTGCAGCACCACGGCGACGTTTTCGCGCAAGGTTTCCAGGCCGATTTCCTGCTGGGTCGAACCGCCGAAGCGAATGGTCCCGGCCAGCGGCGTGTACAAGCCCAACAGCAACTGCACCAGGGTGCTTTTGCCGCCGCCGCTGGCGCCGACGATCGCAACCTTCTCACCGGGAGCGATGGACAGGTCCATGGTGTTCAACACCAGTTCGTCGCCGTAGCCAAAACTCAAGCCCTGCACCTCGATGCCAACGGTGTCGCGGCCCTGAAACGGATCGACGCCGCCAGGGTATTGCGGCTCGTCGGCCCGCGCCAGCAGCTCGTTGATCCGCGACAACGCGCCGCCCGCCGCGTAATAGGCGTATTGCAGATTCAGTAGTTGCTCCACCGGCCCGATCATGAACCATAGGTAGCTGAACACCGCGAGCATCTGCCCGATGGACAGGTCGGAAAACAGCACGGTGAGCATGGCCGCCGCGCGAAAAATATCGATGCCGAACTGGAACAGCAAGCCGCTGGCCCGGTTCGAGGCGTCGGTTTTCCATTGCGAGGTGATCGCGTAATCACGCACTTCCCGGGCGCGATGGCCGAGGCGCCCCAGGAAGAATTCCTGACGGTTGCCGGCGCGCACTTCCTGGATCGAATCGAGTGTTTCAGTCAGGGCCTGGGTGAACCGCGAGGTGCTGTCGTTCTCGAGTTTCTTCAGGTGTTTGACCCGTTTGCCCAACTGCACCGTGGCGTAGATCACCAGCGGATTGAACAGCATGATCAGCAGTGCCAGCTTCCAGTGCATCCAGATCAGAATGCTCGCGGTGCCGACCAGGGTCAGCATTGCCACCAGGAATCGGCTGAGGGTTTCGCCGACGAACTTGTCCAGCGTGTCCAGGTCGGTGACCAGGTGCGTGGTCACGGTGCCGCTGCCCAGGCTTTCGTATTCCCCCAGGGAAATACGCTTGAGTCGTTCGATCAGCCGCATGCGAATGCGGTAGACGATGTCCTTGGCCAGTGCCGCAAACAATTTCGCCTGCACCACGTTGAACAACAAGGCGCCGCAACGCAGTGTCAACGTCACCAGCAGCATCAGGCCGATGTAGCCCGCCGCTTTCTGCCAGCCTTCGGGCAGCGCGTGGTTCATGACTTTCAGTGCGGCGTCGCCGTGGCCCAGCAGCACTTCGTCCACCAGCAACGGCAGCAGCAACGGAATCGGCACGCTGCACAAGGTGGCCAGCACGGCGACGCCATTGGCGATCCACAGGGATTTCTTGTGTTGCAGGGCCAGTCGGCGGATTTCGGCCCAACTCAGCCGATCGACACGCTTGGGAGCCGGGCTGTCATCGGACAGCTCATGCACAGGCAGCGCGCTCCAGCCAGCGGCCGAGCAGCGGCGACAATTCGCTCAACGGTTGATAACCATTGGTCAGCAACGCCAATTGCCCATCGCGTTCGGCCAACAGCGTGGGGAAACCGGCAATGCCCAGATCCTGAACCCAGGTGAAATCGGCGGCGGTCGCGGCGTGCTGATCGGCACGGTCGAACGCGGCCGCGAATTCGATGCGCGGCAAGCCGGCCTGCTCCGCCAATTCCACCAGCACACTGGCGTGGGTGACGTCGCGGCCTTCGGCGTAGAACGCGTGCTGGATCAGGCCCAGCAGTTTCCATGCGCAATCCGGCGCCAGGCTGCGCGCCGTCACCAGTGCCCGACAGGCCGGTTCGGTGTCGTAGACAAAGCCGTCCGGCAGCGCGCCTTCGGTCTTGAACGGCTGGCCGGTGGCCTCGGTGACCGCCTGCCAGTGTTCAAGAATGTAGCGCCGGGTGGTCGGCTCCAGCGCCGCGCCGCTGCCGGTGCGCAACCCGCCCACCACCAGATGCACCTCGACACCGGCCACGTGCGCCTGCTCGACCAGCGCATTGGCCACTGGCGCAAAGCCCCAGCACCAGGAACACATCGGGTCCATCACGTAGAGCAAGCGGCGCGCAGACATGGTTCAAGCCTCGGAAGGAGTTTGCTTGTAGTTGTAGCCGATCGGGTGAGGCAAATTGCGCGCCTTGGCCAGTTCGATCTGCTTCTGCCGATCAGTGGCGCTGCGCCGGGTCTTCTCGCTCAGCGTATCCCAGCAATGCGGGCAACTGATGCCCGCCACGTAGTGCTCGGACGCGCGGTCTTCAACGCTCACCGGTGTACGACAGGCATGACATTGATCGTAGTCGCCTTCAGTGAGGTCATGACGCACGGTCACGCGGTTGTCGAACACGAAGCAGTCGCCCTGCCATTTGGTCTCTTCCTGCGGCACCTCTTCGAGGTACTTCAGAATGCCGCCCTTGAGGTGATACACCTCGTCGAAACCCTGGCTGAGCATATAGCTCGAGGCCTTTTCACAACGAATGCCGCCGGTGCAGAACATCGCGACCTTCTTGTGCACGGCCGGGTCGAAGTGGGCTTTGATGTAGTCGGGGAATTCACGAAAACTGGTGGTTTTCGGATCGATGGCGCCTTCGAAGGTGCCGATCGAAACCTCGTAGTCGTTGCGGGTGTCGATCAACAGCACTTCAGGGTCGCTGATCAGCGCGTTCCAGTTCTGCGGATCGACGTAGGTGCCGACCTTCTTGTTCGGGTCCACGCCGTCGACGCCGAGGGTGACGATTTCTTTCTTGAGTTTGACTTTGGTGCGGTAGAACGGCTGATCGTCGCAGTACGACTCTTTGTGGTCGATGTCGTCCATGCGCGGGTCGTTCTTGAGCCAGGCCATCAGCCCGTCGATGCCTTCGCGGCTGCCGGACACGGTGCCGTTGATGCCTTCTTCGGCGATCAGCAGCGTGCCCTTGATGCCGTTGTCGACCATGGCTTGCAGCAATGGCTCGCGCAGGGCGACGTAATCTTCCAGGGTGACGAACTTATACAGTGCCGCCACGACAATCTGTTGTGTCATGGTATTTCTCCAGGTGGCTACCCTCGTAAGGGGTGAACCGGATTCAAAAAAAAACGCGCCGGGTGAGCGGCGCGTTGCGGAGTCTAACAAAAACGGTGCAGCTTTAGGACTGTCATCAAACTCTGTGGCGAGGGGGCTTGCCCCCGTTGGGGGGCGAAGCAGCCCCTAAAAACAGCCGCCCGGCTTGCAGATTTCACGACTGCTTCGCAGCCGAACGGGGGCAAGCCCCCTCACCACAGCAAGCCCCTCACCACAACAACCGCCCTTCAGTTGCACATCAATGTTTGCTGCCGCCAGCACAGGTGGGCGAGGCCGGAGCCGCGTCCATCTGTGCCCATTCCTCTGGCGTGTAGGTATGCAGCGCCAACGCATGGAACTCGCCCATCAGCTCGCCGAGCGTGCCGTAGACTTTCTGGTGACGCTTGACGCGGTTGAGCCCTTCGAACTGCTGGCTGACCACCACGGCCTTGAAGTGGGTCTGCAACCCACGACTGTGCATGTGGCTTTCATCCAGCACGTTCAGATGCTCAGGCTGCAACAGGCCAAGCGTCGATTCGATGCGTTGTTGCATGGTCATACCGAACTCCGCTTAAGGCTTTTTCTTTACAGCAGGAGCAGCAGCGCCGGCTTTAGGGTCCAGCTCGTTGGTCATGTCAGCCAACAGTTTGTTGACCACAGGCACTGCGCTTTCCAGCTTGGCTTGAGTCATCTGGGCCGATTGCTGGGTCAGCTGCGGCATTTTTTCCAGGACTTTCTTGCCCAGCGGCGACTGGTAGAACGCAACCAGATCCTTGAGCTCGGATTCGCTGAAATTGGTGGTGTACAGCTTGACCATGTCCGGTTTCAGCTTGTTCCAGCCAATGGCCTGGTCCAGTGCTGCGTTGGCTTTGGCCTGGTAAGTTTCCAGCACGGCTTTTTTCGATTCAGGGGCTTTGGTCTGTTCAAAGCGCTGAGCGAACATTTGCTGCACTTGCATGTACACCGGAGTGCCCAATTTGTCAGCGTGCGCCAGGGTCAGGAAAGCTTCGGCACTGGCGTTGTGGCTGGCGGTATCGGCAAAAACAGGGCCGCTGGCGCAAACCAGTGCAACCGCGGTACAGATGGCACGAAGACGAGTCATCGAGTTTCCTTTTCTAGCAGGCGAGGTAAAACCCCAAGGGCGTCCATTCTGCGCCTAAAAAAGTGTGTCACTCAACCCCATGCCTTGTCGGGCCTGATTTAGAGGGCTTGAATGGGCAAAAACCATGCAGATGGAACCACGGCCGCACATCACGGCCTAAACTGCGCTATCGACCTACAGGAGTGTGCAAGATGAGCCGTATCGAAACCGACAGCCTTGGCCAGGTGGAAGTCCCGGAAGAGGCCTACTGGGGCGCTCAGACGCAACGCTCGCTGGTCAACTTCGCCATCGGCGAGGAACGCATGCCGCTGGCCGTGCTGCATGCACTCGCCCTGATCAAGAAAGCCGCCGCCAGAGTCAACGACCGCAATGGCGACCTGCCAGCCGACATCGCCCGCCTGATCGAACAGGCCGCCGACGAAGTGCTCGACGGCAGCCACGACGACCAGTTCCCGCTGGTGGTGTGGCAGACCGGCAGTGGCACCCAGAGCAACATGAACGTCAATGAGGTGATCGCCGGGCGTGCCAACGAACTCGCCGGCAACCCGCGCGGCGGCAAGGCGCCGGTTCACCCCAACGATCACGTCAACCGCTCCCAAAGCTCCAACGACTGTTTCCCGACCGCCATGCACATCGCCGCCGCGCAAGCGGTGCAGCAGCATCTATTGCCGGCGATCAGCGAACTGTCGGGCGGCCTGGCCGAGCTGTCGGCGCGCCACATGAAGCTGGTCAAGACAGGCCGCACGCACATGATGGACGCCACGCCGATTACCTTCGGCCAGGAACTGTCGGCGTTTATCGCGCAACTGGATTACGCCGAACGGGCGATCCGCAGCGCGCTGCCCGCGGTGTGCGAGCTGGCCCAAGGTGGCACCGCAGTCGGCACCGGGCTCAATTCGCCTCACGGTTTTGGCGAAGCGATTGCCGCCGAGTTGGCCGCCCTCTCCGGTTTGCCGTTCGTTACAGCACCCAACAAATTCGCGGCACTGGCCGGCCATGAGCCGCTGACAACCCTGTCCGGCGCGCTGAAAACCCTCGCCGTGACCCTGATGAAAATCGCCAATGACCTGCGTTTGCTGGGTTCCGGGCCTCGCGCCGGTTTCGCCGAAGTGAAGCTGCCGGCCAATGAACCCGGCAGCTCGATCATGCCGGGCAAGGTCAACCCGACCCAATGCGAAGCGCTGTCGATGCTGGCCTGTCAGGTGCTGGGCAATGACGTGACGATTGGTTTCGCGGCGAGTCAGGGGCACTTGCAACTGAACGTGTTTAAACCGGTGATCATCCACAACCTGCTGCAATCGATCCGCCTGCTGGGCGATGGCTGCAGCAACTTCCAGCAGCATTGCATCGCCGGGCTTGAGCCGGATGCCAAGGTCATGGCCGAGCATCTGGAGCGCGGATTGATGTTGGTGACGGCGTTGAATCCGCACATTGGCTATGACAAATCGGCGGAGATTGCGAAGAAGGCTTACGCCGAAGGGCTGACACTGCGCGAGGCAGCGTTGCAGTTGGGGTATCTGACGGATGAAGAGTTTGACGCGTGGGTAAGGCCGGAGAACATGCTGGAGGCTGGGGCCAAGGGCTGAGAATTGCGGTAACTGATAGTCCGTCTTCGCGAGCAGGCTCGCTCCCACAAGTGGCCGCGTACTCCAGGGAAAATGCGATCACATGTGTAAGCGAGCTTGCTCGCGATTGGCGGCGCTGAAGATAGTCAGCCGACCACAATCCGCGCCTTCCGGGCCTTGAGCCCGGCAATCAACGACGGCCCCAGCGCCACCAGCGCCGATCCGAACACCACCAGCACCGCCCCGCCATAGCCCAAACCATTGATCGTTTCGGCATGCACAAAGTCCGGCCAGCACCACGCCGCGATTGCCACCGCCACAAACGTCACCAATGGCGTGATCGCCAGCGTCGCACTCACCCGCGACGCTTCCCAATGCGCCAGCGCTTCGGCAAATGCGCCGTAGGCGATCAACGTGTTCATACAGCACGCCAGCAGCAACCAGCCTTGCAACGGGCTCAGTTGCAAGGCTTCCAGCGGATGCACCCACGGCGTGAGCAGCAAGGCGCAGAACAGGTAGATCACCATCATCACCTGCAACGAATTCCACACCGTGAGCAATTGCTTCTGCCCCAGCGCGTAAAACGTCCACACCGTAGAGGCCAACAGCACCAGCAATACGCCGGCGGTGTAGTCGGTCAGCGAGGTGAGCAGTTCCGCCAGACGCTGGTTGAAGAACAAGCCAAAGCCAATCAGCAACACCAGCAGACCGATGCCCTGCCCCACGCTGAAGCGTTCCTTGAACACAAACAGACTGGCGATGAGCAGCATGATCGGGCCCATCTGTACCACCAGTTGCGCGGTGCCGGGGCTGAGCAGGTTCAGACCCATCAGATACAGCACGTAGTTGCCGACCAACCCGAGCACCGCCATCAGCACCAGCCAGCCGCCGCGTGGCCCCAGCACTTTGCGGCTGGGCAAACGCCGCGTCGCCGCCAGGTAGATGAACAGGCAGCCGCCGGACACCGTGAGGCGAAACCAGGTCACCGTCACCGGGTCCATCACCTGCAACACTTGCTTGAGCTTGATCGGCAGGATTCCCCAGAGCAGCGCGGTCAACAAGGCCAGAAACAGACCGTATACCCAGCGACCGGATGAAATGTGCATGCGAACCCCAAAGCCAGATGGCGAGAATCGTCATTCTAGGCGCAGCGTCGGTTGTCACACAGAGACAGTTGGCAACCGGGCGCAAATGAAACTGTGCAGGTCGCAGCATTAGCTGGCGATGTGCCGCCGATCAGTTGGCCAGGCGCTCCAAGTGATTAATGCTTAAGCTCATTGGATCCACGCTCAGGAACGCCCCTCAGGAGAACACCATGTACGGCATGCGCGCCCAGGACCACGCCCCCGCCACACACTTTCGCAGTGACCGGATTTGTCGTGTGAATGGGGAGTTCTATTTCGATACCCGGGAAAATACCCAAGAGGGGCCGTTTGAAAACCCTGAGGCGGCAGCGCGAGGGATTCAGGCGTATATCGAGCGGATGCAGGTTTTGAGTGACAGCCGGTAGCGCCACTCGTAGCGTCCGCCCGATCTTCGCGAGCAAGCCCGCTCCCACATTCAGACCGCATTTCAATGAGAGAACTCGGTCAAGTGTGGGAGCGGGCTTGCTCGCGAAGACGATCTGACAATCAACACATCTCCCTGGAAATCAGCGCACCGCCTCAAACAACCCCGTCGCGCCCATCCCGCCGCCCACGCACATGGTGACGATGCCGTAACGCAGCTCACGCCGCTGCAATTCCCGGACGAGATGCCCGACCTGACGCGAACCGGTCATGCCGAACGGATGCCCGATGGAAATCGACCCACCGTTGACGTTGTACCTGGCGTTATCGATTTCCAGCCGATTGCGGCTGTAGAGGCACTGCGAGGCGAACGCTTCGTTGAGCTCCCAGAGGTCAATATCAGCCATCTGCAACCCCTTGGATTTGAGCAATTTGGGCACCGAGAACACCGGGCCGATCCCCATTTCATCCGGTTCGCAGGCGGCCACGGTAAAGCCGCGGAAGAACGCCTTCGGCTTCAAGCCCAGTTCCAGTGCTTTTTCCAGGCTCATCACCAGCGTCATCGAGGCACCGTCGGATAACTGCGATGAATTACCGGCCGTCACCGAACCGTCTTCGGCAAACACCGGTTTCAAGCCCGCCAGGCTTTCCAGCGTGGTGTCCGGGCGATTGCAGTCGTCGCGATCAACGATGCCGTCGAGGATCTGAATCTGCCCGGTAACCTTGTCTTCCACCCGGTACTTCACCGCCATCGCCACGATTTCATCGTCGAACAATCCAGCGGCCTGCGCCTGGGCGGTGCGCTGCTGGCTTTGCAGCGCGTACGCGTCTTGCGCTTCGCGGCTGACGTTGTAGCGACGGGCGACGATTTCAGCCGTCTGGCCCATCGGGAAATAGATCCCCGGCACCTGTTCTTTCAGCAGCGGGTTGATCAGGTTGTCGGTGTTGACGCTTTTCATGGTCAGGCTGACCGACTCGACGCCGCCGGCGACGATGATGTCGCTGCAACCCGAAGCGATCTGGTTGGCCGCGATGGCAATCGCTTGCAGGCCCGACGAACAAAAACGATTGAGGGTCATGCCGGCCGTGCCAATGCCCAGACGCGACAGCACGGCGACGTTGCGACCGATGTTGCCACCCTGGGCGCCTTCGTTGGAGGCCGCGCCGACGATGCAATCCTCTACGCTGGCCGGATCGATGCCGGTACGCGCGAGCAATGCGTCGACACAATGGGCGGCCATGTCGTCCGGACGGGTCATATTGAACTTGCCACGAAAGGACTTGGCCAGGCCGGTCCGTACGCTGTCGACGATTACCACTTCACGCATGGCATACCTCATTGTTGTTATCGGTTGGGAGTGAGCCGAGCATAAGTCCAGCCCATTGCCAATCGCGATGATCATTCACCCCGCGTATGCGCAAACATGCTCCGGTTTTGCCGCTCACTTCTTGTGTTTCTTCGCCTTCCTGGCGTGCTTGTTGGACTTTTCGAAGGCTTCTTCCAGCGCGTGGTTGATCGTGCGCAGCACCTTGACCCGCGCCCAGCGCTTGTCATTGGCCTCGACCAGGGTCCAGGGCGAGATTTCGGTGCTGGTGCGATCAACCATATCGCCGACCGCCGCGCGGTACGCGTCCCACTTGTCGCGGTTGCGCCAGTCGTCTTCGGTGATCTTGAAGCGTTTGAACGGAATTTCTTCCCGCGCCTGGAAACGCTCCAGCTGCGTCTGTTTATCAATGGCCAGCCAGAACTTGACCACGATCACGCCCGACTCGGCAATCTGCTCTTCGAAATCGTTGATCTCGCTGTACGCCCGCAGCCAGTCCGCCGGCGGGCAAAAGCCTTCAACGCGCTCCACCAGCACCCGGCCATACCAGGAACGGTCGAACACGGTGAACTTGCCCTTCGCCGGAATGTGCCGCCAGAACCGCCACAAATACGGCTGCGCCCGTTCCTCTTCGGTGGGCGCGGCAATGGGCACGATGCTGTATTGGCGTGGATCGAGCGCCGCCGCGACCCGGCGGATCGCCCCGCCCTTGCCGGCCGCATCGTTGCCTTCGAACACCGCCACCAACGCGTGCTGGCGCATGCGTTTGTCGCGCATCAGTCCGGAGAATCGCGCCTGCTCGGTAATCAGTTGCTCTTCGTAATCGTCCTTGTCCAAGCGCTGGGTCAAGTCGAGGCTGTCGAGCAGGTTCTTTTGATCGACACTGGTGGGCAGCGGCGCCGCATGGACCTTGTCAGGATGGACCTTGGACCGCTTCAAGGCGTTTTGCATACCTTCGAGCAGGATCTTGCCCACCGTCAGGCTGCGGTAATGCGCGTCCGCACCTTCGATCACATGCCACGGCGCGTAGTCGCGGCTGGTGCGGCGCAACACCCGTTCGCCGTACTTCACAAACTTGTCGTAGGTGGCCGATTGCTGCCAATCGAGCGAGCTGATGCGCCAGCTGTGCAAAGGGTCGTCGGCCAAGGCCTTGAGCCGCGCCTTCATCTGCTTTTTGGAAAGGTGAAACCAGAATTTGAAGATCAGCGCGCCTTCGTCGCAGAGCATCTGCTCGAAACGCTCCGACTGGTTGATCGCCTGGTCCAGCACGGCGTTTTTGAACAAGCCATGGACCCGGCCCTGCAACATCTGGCTGTACCAGTTGCCGAAGAAAATCCCCATGCGCCCCTTGGCCGGCAGCATCCGCCAGTAACGCCAGGCCGGTGGCCGCGCCAGCTCTTCGTCGGTCTGCTGATCGAAGGTGCGAACCTCGATCAGGCGCGGGTCCATCCACTCGTTGAGCAGTTTGACCGTCTCACCCTTGCCGGCGCCTTCGATGCCGTTGATCAGGATGATCACCGGGAAGCGCTTTTGTTGTTGCAGCTCGAACTGCGCTTCGAGCAGCGCTTCACGCAGGGCCGGCACTTCGGCGTCGTAAGTTTCTTTGTCGATGGCGTGACCGATTTCGGCAGATTCGAACATGAACGACTCCCTTTCCAGATTGAGCAAGACTAGCGGATTGACCTCGGCAGTGCCGTACAAATCCCATTTTCGCCGTCCTGCCTGTTATCGACTTTGCCGTGGATCAAGCAGCGCCCCGGCGATCGGCTAGAATGGCCGCCTTGCCGTTGCCGAGCCTGCCATGAAACCTGTAATGCCTCACGCCCAACTCGACTGGGATGACCAAGGGCTCCCGCGTTCGCGGGTGTTCGACGATGTGTATTTTTCCGATCTGTCGGGCCTTGATGAAACGCGCTACGTGTTCCTTGAGCAAAACAATTTGCGCGAGCGTTTTGCGGCACTCCTGACCGGCGAGCGACTGGTGATTGGCGAAACCGGTTTCGGCACCGGGCTGAATTTTCTGTGCGCCTGGCAGTTGTTCGAGCAACACGCGGTGGCGGGCGCACGCCTGCATTTTGTCAGCGTCGAAAAGTACCCGCTGAGCGCGCCGGATCTGCAACGGGCACTGGCGTTGTGGCCGCAGCTCAAGCCGTTCGCCGATCAATTGCTCGCGCAATACGTGGCGATCCATCAAGGCTTCCAGCGCCTGGTGCTGGACAACGGCCGCGTCACCTTGACCTTGCTCATCGGCGACGCATTGGAGCAGTTGCCGCAACTGGATGCGCAGATTGACGCGTGGTTCCTCGACGGCTTCGCCCCGGCAAAAAACCCCGACATGTGGACCGCCGAACTGTTTGCCGAACTGGCTCGATTGGCGGCGCCAGGTTCAACCATCAGCACCTTCACCAGCACCGGCTGGGTGCGCCGCCTGCTGAACGCGGCAGGCTTCAAGATGAAGCGCACGCCGGGCATCGGCCACAAGTGGGAAATCCTGCGCGGCGTGTTTCTCGGATGGCCCGAAGAGGCAGCGCCTGCGGTTGTTGCCAAGCCCTGGTTTGCGCGCCCTGCGCCGTTGACCCGTGAGCGGCGCGCGCTAGTGATCGGTGCGGGCCTGGCCGGTTGCGCCACGGCCGCCAGCCTCGCTGCGCGGGGTTGGCAGGTCAGTTTGCTGGAGCGTCACGACGCGCTGGCGCAAGAAGCCTCGGGTAATCCTCAGGGCGTGTTGTACCTCAAGCTGTCGGCCCATGGCACGGCGTTGTCACAGTTGATCGTCAGCGGTTTTGGCCACACCCGCCGCTTGCTCGAGCATTTGCAGCGCGGCGTCGACTGGGACGATTGTGGGGTGCTGCAACTGGCGTTCAACGCCAAGGAAGCGGAGCGTCAGGCGCAATTGACGGCGGCGTTTGCCGACGATTTGCTGCACACACTTGATCAAGAACAGGCAGAAGCTCGCGCCGGCATTGCCCTGCAAGCGGGTGGCCTGTTTTACCCCGAAGGCGGCTGGGTGCATCCGCCGGCCCTGTGCCACTGGCAAGCGACGCATCCTGATATCCGATTCGTGCCCCACAGCGATGTGTTGGCGTTGAAGCAGGTCGACGGGCAATGGCAAGCGTGGGACGGCGAGACGTTGCTGGCCAGTGCCCCCGTAGTGGTGCTGGCCGGCGCTGCCGACATCAAGCGCTTCCCGTACAGCAGCGAATTGCCGCTCAAGCGCATTCGCGGGCAAATCACTCGCTTGCAGCAGACGCCTGAAAGCCAACACCTGAGTACCGTGGTGTGTGCCGAAGGTTATGTCGCGCCGGCACGCCTGGGTGAACACACCCTCGGCGCCAGTTTCGATTTCAACAACGACGACCTGACGCCCACCGCTGCCGAACATGCCGGCAACCTGCACATGCTCGAAGAGATTTCGCCGGACCTGCTCGCCCGGCTCGGCGCTGGCGCCCTGCAACCGGAAACGCTTCAGGGCCGCGCCGCTTTTCGCTGTACCAGCCCCGATTACCTGCCGATTGTCGGCCCACTGGCCGACAGTCAGGCCTTCGCCGACGCCTACATCGCCCTGAGCAAGGATGCCCGGCAAACGCCGGACGTTGCTTGTCCATGGCTCGATGGCTTGTACATCAACAGCGGCCACGGTTCACGAGGGCTGATTACCGCCCCTCTGTCAGGCGAATTGCTGGCCGCCTGGCTGGACAACGAACCGCTGCCCTTGCCTCGGGTCGTGGCCGAGGCCTGTCATCCGAACCGCTTCGCCTTGCGACGCCTTATTCGAGGCAAATAACCCCACTCAACCATCCGCGCACTCGATCAGGCGTTTTGAGCTACAGGGTCCGCCCTCTGCCAACGCGCTTATTACTTATCGATCTAAAACTCCCACGATCTCACCGGGTCAGTTTCTGAGTACCCGCCGTTTTGGCCGGGTATCGATCGACCCTCCCCAACGGAAAAACCGGTAAGGATTTTATGTGCGGATTAGCTGGCGAGTTACGCTTTGATCAACAACCTGCGGACCTCGCGGCCGTTGAACGTATTACCCATCACCTGGCGCCACGTGGCCCGGATGCGTGGGGCTTTCACAGCCAGGGGCCGATTGCCCTTGGCCATCGTCGCCTGAAAATCATGGACCTGTCGGACGGCTCAGCCCAGCCAATGGTCGACAACCAACTGGGCTTGTCCCTGGCCTTCAACGGCGCGATCTACAACTTTCCGGAGCTGCGCGCCGAGCTGGAAAACCTCGGTTATGCCTTCTACTCCGGCGGCGACACCGAAGTGCTGCTCAAGGGCTATCACGCCTGGGGCGAAGCGCTGTTGCCCAAGCTCAACGGCATGTTCGCCTTTGCCATTTGGGAGCGGGATGCTAAACGGCTGTTTATCGCCCGTGACCGTCTCGGCGTGAAGCCGCTGTACCTGTCGCGCACCGGCCAGCGTTTGCGCTTTGCCTCGGCATTGCCAGCGTTGCTCAAGGGCGGTGATATCAGCCCGATGCTGGACCCTGTGGCACTCAACCATTACCTGAATTTCCACGCGGTGGTCCCGGCCCCGCGTACGCTGATCGCCGGCATTGAAAAACTGCCGCCAGCGAGCTGGATGCGCATCGAAGCGGACGGCACCACCGAGCAAAAAACCTGGTGGACCCTGCCCTACGGCCCGCGCGCCGACGAGATGAACCTGACCCTTGAAGACTGGCGTGACCGTGTACTCGACAGCACCCGCGACGCGGTGGCGATTCGTCAACGGGCGGCAGTCGATGTCGGCGTGCTGCTCTCGGGCGGTGTCGATTCGAGCATGCTGGTGGGCTTGTTGCGTGAAGTCGGCGTGGAAAATCTCTCGACCTTTTCCATCGGTTTCCAGGATGCCGGTGGCGAACGCGGTGACGAGTTCCAGTATTCGGACTTGATCGCCAAGCACTACGGCACGCAACACCATCAATTGCGCATCGATGAAAAAGAGATCATCGAACAATTGCCCGCGGCGTTTCGCGCCATGAGCGAGCCGATGGTCAGCCACGACTGCATTGCCTTCTATCTGTTGTCCCGCGAAGTGGCCAAGCACTGCAAAGTGGTGCAGAGCGGCCAGGGTGCGGATGAGTTGTTCGCCGGTTATCACTGGTACCCGCAAGTCGACGGCGCGGCCGATCCTTACGCGGCTTATCGCGACGCGTTTTTTGACCGCAGCTACGAAGACTACGCGGCCACGGTGCAGCCGAAGTGGCTGACAGCCAATGACGCCGCGGGTGACTTCGTGAAGGAACATTTCGCACAACCCGGCGCTGAGGCCGCCGTGGACAAAGCCTTGCGCCTGGACAGCACGGTCATGCTGGTGGACGACCCGGTCAAACGCGTCGACAACATGACCATGGCCTGGGGCCTGGAAGCGCGGACGCCGTTTCTCGACTATCGCCTGGTGGAATTGTCGGCGCGGGTGCCGGGCAAATTCAAACTGCCGGACGGCGGCAAACAGGTGCTTAAAGAAGCTGCGCGGCTGGTGATTCCGAGTGAAGTCATCGACCGCAAGAAAGGTTATTTCCCGGTGCCGGGCCTCAAGCATTTGCAAGGCGATACCTTGAACTGGGTGCGCGAACTGCTGCTCGATCCGAGCCAGGATCGCGGCCTGTTCAACCCGGCCATGCTCGACCGCTTGCTGACTGACCCGCAAGGTCAACTGACCCCGTTGCGCGGCTCGAAGCTCTGGCAACTGGCCGCCCTGAACCTGTGGCTCAGTGAACAAGGAATCTGATCGATGAAACCTCACGCCACGGCTTACAGCCAACGCTTGTTGCGCGGCCAGTCGCCTTCTTATGAACGCTTGCAGGCACGTCTGGCCGAAGACGGCAGCGAATTGGGCGCCGCGCCGATTGCGCTGCATTGCGGTTGGGGCCGGTTGCTGATCGGTCACACCTTTCCCGACCCCGCCAGCCTCGCTCAAGAGTTGTTGAATGAACAACCGGGTGAGCGCGACATCGCCTTGTACGTCGCCGCGCCTCAGCAAATATTGGGACTGGAACCGGCGCAGCTGTTTCTCGACCCGTCCGACACCTTGCGCTTGTGGTTCAGCGATTACCGGCAGGCGACTCGGGTGTTTCGCGGCTTTCGCATTCGTCGTGCGCAAAGCGACGCCGACTGGCAGGCGATCAATCAGTTGTATCAGGCGCGCGGCATGTTGCCGATTGACGCGACGCTGCTGACGCCGCGTCATTTGGGCGGCCCGGTGTATTGGCTCGCCGAAGACGAAGACAGCGGCGCGATCATCGGCAGCGTCATGGGCCTCAATCATCAAAAGGCGTTCAACGATCCGGAACACGGCAGCAGTTTGTGGTGCCTGGCGGTCGATCCACAGTGTTCGCGACCCGGCGTCGGTGAAGTGCTGGTACGGCACTTGGTCGAGCACTTCATGAGCCGTGGCCTGAGCTACCTCGACCTGTCGGTGTTGCATGACAACAAACAGGCCAAGAGCCTTTACGCCAAGCTGGGTTTTCGCAACCTCTCGACCTTCGCGATCAAGCGTAAAAACGGCATCAACCAGCCGCTGTTTCTCGGGCCCGGGCCGCAGGCCGAATTCAATCCGTATGCGCGAATCATTGTCGAGGAGGCTCATCGACGTGGCATCGATGTGCAGGTCGATGACGCCGACGCCGGGATGTTCACCCTCAGTCATGGCGGTCGCCGTGTGCGCTGTCGTGAATCGCTGAGCGACCTGACCAGCGCCATCAGCATGAGTTTGTGCCAGGACAAAAGCCTGACGCACAAAGTGCTGAAAGCGGCCGGCCTGAAATTGCCGACCCAGCAACTGGCGGGCAACGCCGATGACAACCTGGCGTTTCTCGATGAACATCAGCGCGTGGTGGTCAAGCCGCTGGATGGCGAACAAGGCCAAGGCGTTGCCGTGGATTTACGGACCATTGAAGAGGTGCAGCAGGCGATTGAAAGTGCGCGCCAGTTCGACAGTCGCGTGTTGCTCGAAAGCTTCCACGAAGGCCTCGACCTGCGGATCGTGGTGATTGGCTACGAGGTGGTGGCCGCGGCCATTCGGCGCCCGGCGGAAGTGGTCGGCGACGGCCAGCATTCCATCGGCGCGTTGATTGAAGCGCAGAGTCGGCGTCGCCAGGCCGCTACCAGCGGTGAAAGCAAAATACCGCTCGATCATGAAACCCAGCGCACGCTACACGCGGCGGGCTATGACTACAGCAGCGTCTTGCCGGCGGGTGAGCACTTGTTCGTACGGCGTACGGCGAATCTTCACACGGGCGGCATTCTTGAAGATGTCACGGCGATTCTGCACCCGACCCTGGTCGATGCCGCCGTGCGTGCCGCGCGAGCGCTGGATATCCCGATGGTCGGGCTCGACTTGATGGTGGCTGCCGCCGATCAGCCGGAGTACGTGTTTATCGAAGCCAATGAGCGCGCCGGGTTGGCCAATCATGAACCGCAGCCGACGGCTGAGCGCTTTGTGGATTTGTTGTTTCCACACAGTCAGCCGGCCGCTTCTTAAGCATGTGTTGTCTGGACTGAAGCCTTCGCGAGCAAGCTCGCTCCCACGTTTGACCGCATTTCCCTGTGGGAGCGGCGATTCGATTTGCTCGCGAAGGCGCCGGCTCTGCCAACCATTTTTCCTCTCATCGAAACCATCGATGCCTTCAACTCATCAGGAGTTTCCATGACCAGCAAAATCCCCGAACCGGATCTTAATTACCTGCAAAAAGTCCTGCTGGAAATGCTCGCCATTCCCAGCCCGACCGGGTTCACCGACACCATCGTGCGGTACGTCGCCGAGCGGCTTGAAGAGCTGGGCATTCCGTTCGAGATGACCCGGCGCGGCACCATTCGCGCCACGCTCAAAGGCAAAAAGAACAGCCCCGACCGCGCGGTCTCCGCACACCTGGACACCATCGGCGCGGCGGTCCGTGCGGTGAAAGACAACGGGCGCCTGACCCTGGCGCCTGTCGGTTGCTGGTCCAGCCGTTTTGCCGAGGGCAGCCGCGTCAGTCTGTTTACCGACAATGGCGTGATCCGTGGCAGCGTGTTGCCGCTGATGGCGTCCGGGCATGCGTTCAATACCGCCGTGGATGAAATGCCGATCAGTTGGGACCACGTCGAGTTGCGTCTGGATGCCTATTGCGCGACCCGCGCCGATTGCGACTCGCTGGGGATCAGCGTCGGTGATTTCGTGGCCTTCGATCCGTTGCCGGAGTTCACCGAAAGCGGCCACATCAGCGCCCGTCACCTGGATGACAAGGCCGGGGTCGCCGCCTTGCTGGCGGCGATGAAGGCAATTATCGACAGCGGCGAGGAGTTGATGATCGATTGCCATCCGCTGTTCACCATCACCGAGGAAACCGGCAGTGGCGCGGCGGCGGCGTTGCCGTGGGACGTCAGCGAATTCGTTGGCATCGACATTGCGCCGGTCGCCCCTGGGCAGCATTCCAGCGAACACGCGGTGAGCGTGGCAATGCAGGATTCCGGCGGGCCTTATGACTATCACCTGTCGCGGCACCTGCTGCGATTGGCCAGCGACAACGATCTGCCGGTGCGTCGCGATCTGTTCCGGTATTACTTTAGCGACGCGCATTCGGCGGTGACGGCCGGGCATGACATCCGCACCGCCCTGCTCGCCTTCGGTTGCGACGCGACCCATGGGTATGAACGCACGCACATCGACAGCCTTGCGGCGCTGAGCCGGTTGCTGGGGGCGTACATCCTGAGCCCGCCAGTGTTTGCCAGCGATGCACAACCGGCGAAAGGGTCGCTGGACCGGTTCAGTCATCAGATCGAACATGACACGCAGATGGAAAGTGATACGCGGGTGCCGTCGGTGGACAGCCTTGTCGGTCAGCGGTCCGATAACTGACCGCAGCCATACGTTGTTTGCGAGATCGCCTTCGCGAGCAAGCCCGCTCCCACAGTCGACCGAGTTTCCCTGTGGGAGCAAGCCTGTTCTCACAAGCGACCGAGTTTCCCTGTGGGAGCGGGCTTGCTCGCGAAGGCGTCAGCCCAGGCACTCACTGATATGCAGGCTAGCCGCAACCCGCCATTCGCCGTAGCATCGCGCCATTGTTTTCGCCGAGGTGCCTATGCTGATCCCGTACGACCAACTTGAAGTCGACACCCTGACCCGCCTGATCGAAGATTTCGTGACCCGTGACGGCACCGATAACGGTGATGACACACCGCTGGAAACCCGTGTATTACGCGTCCGTCAAGCGCTCACCAAAGGACAGGCGCTGATCGTGTTCGACCCCGAAAGCGAGCAATGCCAGTTGATGCTCAAACATGATGTGCCCAAGCACTTGTTCGACTGAACCGTGTTTGACCGAGCGCCTCAGCGGCCCTTGGTTTTTGCCAGTTTGATCTGGATACGTTCGTAGACTTCGGCACGATGCACACTGACGTTTTTTGGCGCTTCGACGCCAAAACGCACGCTGTTGCCGCTGACTTCAAGAACGCGCACTGAAATATCGTCACCGATGGAAATCATCTCGCCGACGACGCGACTGAGTACAAGCATGGTCATGGTCCTTCAGGATTACCGGCCCTCGAAGATGCCCTGCGCGTAGCGGCTCTTCAATGCGCGGACGGCAAATCAGTCCTGCCCTACAGCGCCAGGCGAAGGACGCTGACGGAAGCGTCTGACAACACAGTCAAAATGCAGGACCGATCCTTCAGGATGCGCTAAAGCGCGGGCCGAACAGAATGATGCTGGCGCCGATGACACACAGCGCCACGCCGACCCAGTCCGAACCCAGCGGACGAATGCGCTCCACGACCGCCAGCCAGCCAATCGAGGCGATGATGTAAATGCCACCGTAGGCAGCGTAGGCACGCCCGGCATAGCTCGCTTCGACGCGGGTCAGCAACAGGGCGAACAGGGTCAGGCTGAGTAGCGCCGGCAGCACCCACCAGGCACTTTTGCCTTGGCGAAGCCACATCCAGAAAGCGAAGCAGCCGGCGATTTCGAACAGCGCCGCGAGGAAAAACCACAGGTAGTTGAGCATGCAGAGGTCTCGTGAGGATGGCCGATGGCGGCCACCCTAACGACGGTGATGCGCCCGGGCAAGATCAGCCGGCGTTTTGTTTGACCTTGGCGCGCATCTTGTCGGCCATGACGGTCATTTCGTTGTAAAGCAGTTGCGGGTTTTTCTGCTTGATCGCCCAGGCCATGCGGCCCTGTTCGTGGGGCAGGATCATGAATTGGCCGGCGGCGACTTGCTGATAAATATAGTCGGCAATATCGCTGGCGGTGATCGGCGAGCTCTCCAGCAACTTGCCGACCTGGGCCTTCATCGCCGGCGTCGGGCCACGGAAAGAATCCAGCAAGTTGGTCTGGAAGAACGACGGACACACCACATGCACGCCCACTTCCTGTTGCGCCAGTTCGATCAGCAGGCTTTCCGACAACGCCACCACACCGGCCTTGGCCACGTTGTAATTGCTCATTGCCGGGCCTTGCATCAGCGCCGCCATCGACGCGATGTTGATGATCTTGCCTTTGCTTTTTTCCAGTAACGGCAGGAACGCCTTGCAGCCCTTGACCACGCCCATCAGGTTGATCGCGATCTGCCAGTCCCAGTCTTCCAGCGACAGTTCGCTGAAAAATCCGCCCGAGGCCACACCGGCGTTGTTGACGATGACGTCGATACCGCCGAATTTTTCTTCGCACGCTTGGGCGAACGCGGTCAGCTGGCTGTAATCGCGCACATCGCAGCGCTGGGTAAAACCGTCGCCGCCGGCCTCGCGCACCAGTTTCAGGGTTTCCTGCAAACCGGGCTCGCTGACGTCCGACAAGGCCAGTTGCCAGCCTTCACGCGCCCAACGCAGCGCGATTTCGCGACCCAAGCCCGAGCCCGCGCCAGTGATCATCATGCGATTTTGCATAGCAGACAGCCTTGTTGTTCCGGGGAAGATGCGCTGAGTGTAGCGAAGGACATTGTCCGACCCACGCTCCATCAAATTGCTGAATGGCCCGAGCAAACCGTGGGCGCGTGCGTTTCAACTAACGCGTTTAAAAAGAAATAAGCCTTTCTTCGAAAAACATTAAAAAAACATGGAATTTTCCGACTTGCGCGAGAGTCGGAGATTGTAAGCAGCTTGAATTAAACGCCTTCCAGCTGACAGTTAAAAGCTAGGTCATTCCCGAACACTTCTAACAAGGAAATAGACATGGGCACCATTCTCATCGTAATTCTGATCCTCCTGCTGATCGGTGGTTTGCCGGTTTTCCCACACTCCAGAAGTTGGGGTTATGGTCCATCAGGCATCATCGGCGTGGTCTTGGTAGTGCTGTTGATCCTGCTCTTACTTGGTCGGATATAACCATTTAACGGACAAAAAAAGAGGCCCTTGAAAAAGGGCCTCTTTTTTATTGTGCCGGCTATTTAGTCCGGCTTGCCGTCCACCACACCGGCGGTGTTGTCGAGCAGGCTCTTGGTCGCAGTTTGCAGGAACGCTTCGAGTTTGAGTTTCAACTCGGCCGTGCGCGGATCATTGGCAAGGATCTCGGCATGCGGCTTGGCGCCCATTTCATAGCGATACATCTTGGGCTCCATTTCCTTCTCTTTTGGCAGCACCAGAATCTGGTCGCCGCTGAGAATGGCGGTGGTCTGTTCGCTGCCCGACGGTTTGATCACACCAAACCCTTGATCGCCTTCAGGCAGGTTCAACAGGTCGCGACCCCAGCATTGCTGGCGCACTTCGCCACCGATGCGGCCCATGATGGTCGGCACGATGTCGATTTGAGTGCCGACCGTGTGATTACGCTGACCGAACTTTTCCTGGATGCCCGGCGCGATCATCAGCATCGGCACGTTGAAGCGGCCAAGGTCCATTTCGGTAATTTGTTGCTCGTTACCGAAACCGTGGTCACCAACGATCACAAACAGGGTTTCCTTGAAGTACGGCTCTTTGCGCGCCTTCTCGAAGAACTGACCCAGTGCCCAGTCGGCGTAACGCATGGCGGTCAAGTGTTCGTTGAGGCTGCCGCGATCGGTCACGCGTTCGACCGGCAATGGCGTCGGCAAGGCGTATGGCGTGTGGTTGGACAGCGTCTGCAGCAGGGCATAGAACGGCTTGCCGTTTTCCCGTGCCTTGAGCTCGACCAAACCACGGTCAAACATGTCCTGGTCGGACACGCCCCAGGTCGGATCAGAGAACACCGGGTTCACGAAGTCATTACGACCGATGAAGTTGGTCATGCCCTGGTTGCTGAAGAAACCCGACTGGTTGTCCCAGGCGAAGTCGCCGTTGTAGACGTACACGTCATCGTAATCACGCGCGCTCAGCAATTGCGGCAGGCCGGACAATTTGTGGCTGCCTTCCGGGGTCTGCATCAGGTATTCGAAACCCGGCAGGTTCGGGAAGCAGGCCATGGTGGCGAACATACCCTGGTGGGTGTGAGTGCCGTTGGAGAAGAAGCGGTCGAACAACAGGCCTTCTTTCGACAGTTTGTCGAGGTACGGCGTGATGTTGCCCGGTGCGCCCAGGGCGCCGACCGAGTGACCGGCCATGCTTTCCATCAGGATCACGACCACGTTCTTGATCGGCAGGGTCTTGTCGGCCGGCGGCGTGTAATCGCGGCGCACGGCGGCGGTCTCGGCATCCACCAGCTTGTCGTCGCGCATCACCAGCATGTCACGCACGGTCTGCTGGGCCAGAGGTTGTGGCAACGTGGCTTTCCAGATGTTGTCGCGATCTTCGGACATCCGGCTCTTGGCCGCAGCGATCAGCGACAGGGTGCCGTTGAGGCCCAACTGGTTGGCGAAATTGGAGTCGGTGGTGTAGACGTCACCCCAGCGCAGCGGCGGCCCCTGACGCAAAGTGCCGCGAGCGGCCACCACACAGATCAGCAGGCACACCACGAACACCGCGGTGCGGGTGTACCACGGCGCCACCTGGCGGGTGCCGATGCTGCCGCCGCTGAACGGACCGCGAGGACGGGTCGCGCGGTCGGCGCCCTTGAACGCGAGGGTCAGGATCAGCGTGCCGAACGCCCACGCCAGCAGATAGCGAACCACCGGGAAACCGTACCAGAGCATGCTCATCACGGTCTTCGGATCTTCCTTCACATACTGGAAGACCAGGCCGTTGAGGCGCTGGTGGAACTCGCGGTAGAAGTCCATCTCCATCAAGCCGAGGAACAGCGCGATGCTCGATGCGATGGTCAGCCAGAAGCGGAAGAACCCGCGGGCAGCCATGGCCCGAACGCTGAACAGCGCCAGCAGCAGCGGAATGCAGAGGTAGACCACCAGACGCAGGTCGAAACGCAAGCCGTTGGCGAACGCTTCAAGGAAGGTCGAGGCCGGTGTGTCGAGGATCATCGAGCGGTTGTACACCAGCAGCGCAACGCGCAGCAGGCTGAACATGACCATCATGATAAAGGCGCACAGCAGCGTGTAGGCCAGATGCGATTTGACGGTCGGTTGCAGCAGGCGACTAGAAGCTCGCTGCTGATTCAGGGCGTCCGGGTTTGCCATGTCGTTTAAGGACCCATTGGAAGTTTAAGTTTCAAAAATACGGCGGCGCCTTGCCCTCTGTTGGCCAATTCTCGACCCCGGGGCTTGCGCGGTGCGCAAATGTTGCACGATCACCCGCCTCATTGCCATTGATTACTGATTGGCAGGCTGACGGGGGCGGATTGTCTTGGAGGTCTTGTGAAAATTTCGTGCAACGAATATCCGGAAACACAATAAAGCCAGAACTGACAGTGCCTGCAACTTGTGGGAGCGGGCTTGCTCGCGAATGCGTCGTGTCAGTCGCCCTCCCTGTTGAATAGTTAACCGCCTGCGCGAGCAAGCCCGATCCCACCGGGATTGCGCTTTGGTCTCGCCCCAACGAAAAACGCCCCGAACCAGTCGGGGCGTTAGTTGCCGCGCTTGACGATTACTTCTCGGCGCGTTCTTTCAGGGCCTTCAAGGTATCGAACGGCGCATCGACCACGAACTTGTTGGCAACCATGGCCGGCACGCTGCCACCTGGCTCTGTGTGCACCTGGTAAGTCACTTCGACCTGATCAGCACCTTTAGGCACAAACTTCCAGAAACCCTCTACCTGGGTCACGCGTACGAAACCCTTTTCTTCCGGGATGTACTTGGGCACGCCTTCAAGCTTGCGGGTCAGGCTGCCGTCGGCCCCTTCGATGGTGGTGACGTGCAACACCGAATCACGCGGGGTCACTGGCCACGGGGTATTGAACTGGGTGTAGGTCCAGCTCTGATCGCCTTCGTGCTTGAGCAGCTTCTGGGTCTTGCATTCGTGAATCCAGGCACAAGCGCCCGCGACGTCTTCCTGCAACGCGCGCAGTTTGGCGATGGTGGTCTTCATCACGGTGACGCCCTGGTAGGCCTTGTAATCAGAACCGGCCACTTCACTCAGGGAGACCTTGATGCCGTCTTCATTCTTGGCCACTTTCCAGTCTTCCGCCTGGGCGGCCGAGGTGGCGAGTACAGCCGTCAAACCACACAGCACAGCAATACGATGCAGCGAACCCATAGTCTTATTCCTTATTGTTGAAGTTCCGTTCGTAAACACATCACGCCGCCGTCATTTGCTCCCACCAACCCAGCAATCTGATCGCTTCGTCATTGCTGGTCCCGCACACTTCGACATCGGCAGCAAAAGCAGAGCACACCGCAGGACGCTCCGGTTTGCCGAAGATCGTGCACAGGTTTTCGACAGAAAGTTGCACGCAACGTTCTCCGGCGGCTTTGCCCTGAGGCATGCCGGGAATCGGTGAACTGATGGAAGGGGCAATACAACAAGCGCCACAGCCTTCACGGCATTTCATGACGACAAGCTCCTCGCGACGGGCGCTGTGTTAAAGGACGGGGCACAGAGTAACCGCTAAAACAGTTGTTTAAAAATACCTGGGCCCGGGTTTTTTCGCTGAAACCACCGTGACTGACCAGTCTCCGACAAAGCGTCTGGCCCGCGGGTCACGGATGGGGGTGATTTACTGTTTGAACTCGAAGTCCAGCGCGGCGCCTTCGACTTCCCGACGCTCTTCGTTACGCAGTTGCAACTGCATTTCGTTGCTGAGCAACCGGCCGTTGAGTTGAAACGGGCTGCTGCCCGCCTTGTCGCCAAACATCTGCGGCAACACTGCATCGTGCTTGGGCAGTGGCACCGTGCCGATCGGTTTCAATTCTTCGGCCATTTGCGGTGGCAGTCTCAAATCAAGGTTGGCGGGTGGAAGCTGGGTTTTCACCACTTCACTGGCGGGTTTCGACTTGGAGGCAATCGGCAGGCGTTTTTTCACCGGCGCCGGCTTCTTTTTAACCGCCGCGGCTTTCTTGACCGGCGCTGGTGTCTTCGCCGTCGTGCTGGCAGCCGGCGTTTCCTGAGCAGCCGCCGCCATGACGCTTTCGGTATGAAAGGTCACCAGCAGGCAGAATGAAAAGCAGATGAAAGGAAAAATCGGCTTCATGAACCCAACAGCGCTGACGGCAGAGGGCCATATGCTCGCCTGTTGTAGGCAACATGACAAGTATGCGCAGGAAACTACCTGCCCAGCTCGTCAGAACAAGCCGGTCGTCTCCTGACACAATTGTGTGGCCAGCATCCCCAATGTCATCAATGCGCGCTCGGCTTCACGGTTCCACGGGATCCCGCAGTTCAGCCGAATGCAGTGATTGAACTGCTCGGTGTTACTGAAAATCAGCCCCGGCGCGATGCTGATCCCCTGTTGCAAGGCCCGTACGTGCAATTCCTGGGTGTTGACGCGTCCCGGCAAACTGACCCACAGAATGAAACCGCCGGTCGGCCGGGTCATCTGCGTGCCTTCGGGGAAATGCTGCTGCACTGCCAGCTGGAAAGCGCTGAGGTTCTTGCGGTATTCCTGACGGATGTAGCGCAAGTGTCGGTCGTAGCCGCCGTTCTCCAGGTACGCTGCGATGCCCATTTGGGTGACGCTGCACGCCGAATGCGTGCTGAAGGTCTGCAAGCGCTGGATTTCCTGCTGATACTTGCCAGCGATCATCCAGCCGATACGCACCCCCGGCGACAGGGTTTTCGAGAAACTGGAGCAATAAATCACGCGGTCGAGCCGGTCGTATGCCTTGAGTGCCTTGGTTCGGCCTTGCTCGAACATCAGCTCGCCGTAGATATCGTCCTCGACGATCTGGATGTCAAAGTCCGACGCCAGGCGCAGCAGTTGTTTCTGACGCTCCTCCGGCATGGTGCCGCCCAGCGGATTGCTCAGACGAGTGGTCAGCACCAGTGCCTTGATCGACCACTGATTGGCCGCCAGTTGCAGGGCTTCAAGGCTCATGCCGGTGGCCGGATCACTGGGGATTTCAATGACTTTCAGGCCCAGCAGATCCGCCAGTTGCAGCAGACCGTAATAGGTCGGCGACTCCGCAGCGATCAGGTCGCCCGGGCGCGTCAGCACGCGCAAGGACATCTGCAATGCGTCGACGCAACCGTGGGTGATCACCACTTCGGAGGGATCAACCACCACACCGGCATCGCGCATGCGGATCGCGACTTGTCGGCGCAACGGCTCAAAACCGGGGCTGAACATGTAGCTGAAAGCGCGCGGGCTATGGAATCGGGTGACTTTGGCGAGCTGCTGATGCAGCGCGCGGACTGGTAAATAATCGACACTCGGCACCGCCGCGCCCAGGGGGAACACACCCTCGCGGCGGGATTCGACCAGTACTTGCTGAATGATGCTGCTGCGCGTGACCAGGCCGGGGCGCTCGACGCGGGCGATGTCCGGGGTCGGCGCGGTCAGGGCTGGCGTCTGGTGCACGTAGTAACCGGACTGCGGCCGGGCACGAATCAGCCCCTGATCTTCAAGGTTGGCGTAAGCCTGTAGCACCGTCGCATGGCTGACGTTGAGCTGCGAACTCATCTTGCGCACCGAAGGCACGCGCTCCCCCGGTTGATAGACACCACGGCGGATGTCTTCGGCCAGTTGTTGAGCAATACGTTGGTACAGCAAGAGATTGGTCATGACGCAGCACTCGATTTCACGGGCATTTTATTCTTGTGCGAAACAATACCGGAACAGTTTAGAAGTGTACGGGCACAGTCGCCACAATAGTCGACCGTACAGTGCAGTGTCAGCAAAATCTGTACTGCTTTTATCGATTGCATGAGCTGATTCACAGTCGTAAAAAAACCCGGCGCTGCCTGGCAGGCCGGGTTTTCCAGTGACGCAACCGTTAGCGGGCGGCGCCGAGCTGGCCTTTTTCGTCGGAGAACACAATTTCCACCCGACGGTTCTGCGCACGCCCACGCTCGGAAGCATTGACGTCCACCGGGTATTCGTCGCCGTAGCCTTCAACCTGGATGCGTTTGTCGTCAATTCCCAAGTCCATCAAGACATCGGCCACCGATTGCGCACGGTCACGCGATAGCTTGAGGTTTTCCTGCTTGCCACCGGTGCTGTCGGTGTAGCCTTCGATGCGCACCACGCGTTTAGGATTGAGCTGCAGGAACTGAACGATTTTCAGCACTACGCGATTGGCCGAATTCTTCAGCTCGGCCTCGCCGGTGTCGAACAGCACATCGCCCAAGGTCATCACCAAACCACGGTCGGTCTGGGTGGTCGCCAACGCGACAATCTGCTCTTCGAGCCACTTGCCCTGTTGCTGCACGCTGAGCAGCTTGGACTCGCGCAACGCCAACTGCAGGCGCTGACGCTCAAGTTCGAGTTTTGCCGCGCGCTCTTCGTTGAGCACCTGGTTGGTGTGCTCCCGGGCGATTTCGCTGTAGCGCTGGCTCAAATAGGCGTAATGCACCACATCCGAACCGCTGCCCCAGTAGCTGGACAGGCGATCGGCGCGGGCCAGGGATTCACCGGCGCGGATCACGTCTTTCGGCGCGATACGCAGCACGTTCGAATCTTCCTTGACCTTCTGGAAGTCGGCGCCCGCCTCTTGCAACGCCGCCTCACTGTGCTGGCCGGCGCAACCATAAAGGCTGACGCATCCAGCGAGGATCAAGCCGCCCAATACTTTCGAGTGCAGGCTCATTGAGCATCCCCCAACTGCTTGCGCAGACGAGTGATGCGGGTGTTGAGCACGTTCAGTTGCTCCTCGCTTTTAGCGGTCAGCACCTTGGCTTCGGCCAGGCGTGCGTCCAGTTCGGCCTGCTCGGCACGCATGCGCGCATGTTTGTAGGACTGATCGGTCATGTCGCCTTGGGCACGGGCAAATTTGTCTTCGGCCAGTTTCATTTCCGGCATATCGTCAGCGGTGGCGCCCACGGCTTTTGCTTGTACGAGCGCCTGCTCGGTCAGGCGTATCTGTTCATTCGGCGCCGGATCGGCTGCACAACCCGCCAGAGCCAGAACGGCCAGGGCAGCGAAAAGAGGTCGAATACTCACTAAAAATCCCTACTGTTTTGGGGTACTGACGGGTTGTTGCTGCTGTTGAGAAAGTTGTGCTTTCCAACGTTCGATATTGCGCAGCAGCGCGGCTTCCGTCAGTCCGGACGCGGGCAATTCTGTCATCTTTTTAGCCAGCTGTCCGCGCAACCACGGATCGTTGCAGGCGGAGTTGTGCGAAACCGCGAGGAACAGGCCGGGTTTGTCGACCGGCTCGACACGGGCAACAAGGTCGTTGGCCATGCTCAATGCCTGGGCGGCCGCCATGCCTGAATAGCGTCCGGCGAGGACAAATTCCACTTCGCCCAGGAGTAATTTCTGAAAGGCCTGGGTCAGGTTGGCGGTACGTGTGAGGGTCAATTGCTGCTGGGCAAATGTGCCGAATGCCTGCGTCATTCGAGACTTTTCCGACACGGCGCCGGGATGGCCGTGAAGGTCTTGCACCTGGTTGTAGACGAGCGCCGAATCCTTGCGGGTCCAGACCAGATAATCGTTTTCCAGCAACGGCGGATGGATGTAATCCAGGGTTTCCAGTTCACTGACGGTCAACGGCGCATCAGCCAGCATGTCCATCCGCCCGCTGCGCACTTCGTCCAACGCCTGGGAGCGTTTGCCGGCGTAGAGCAATTCGACCTTGATGCCCAACTCCCCCGCCACTTGCTGCAACAGGTCAGCGCTGGCGCCGATCAAGTACTTGGGGTTCTGCGGGTCTTGCCACAAGTACGGCGGCGCGTCCGGGCTGCCGGTCACCACCAGGCGCTCGCACTTGCCCGCGGCATTGGACAGCGCCGGCAACATCGTCAAACCCAGCAGTAATGACCAGCCACACAGGCGGCGCAGATCCATGACGATGCTCTCCCACTTAAATCCGGAACAAAAAAAAGCCCGACCAAAAGGTCGGGCTCTTTATAAGTGAAGCCGCTGGATTAGACCAGCTTCTCCAGCTCAGGGATGGCTTCGAACAAGTCCGCCACCAGGCCGTAATCGGCCACCTGGAAGATCGGCGCTTCTTCGTCCTTGTTGATCGCAACGATCACTTTGGAGTCTTTCATGCCGGCCAGGTGCTGGATCGCGCCGGAAATACCGACCGCGATGTACAGCTGTGGAGCAACGATCTTGCCGGTCTGACCGACCTGCATGTCGTTGCCGGTGCAGGTGGCCGAACTCAACGGCAGGCAAATGGGTGGCGCTCAGGTGCTGTGTATCGATAACGAGGACAGCATCCTGATTGGCATG